>JAQULA010000053.1 GCA_028718845.1 Candidatus Omnitrophota bacterium | reverse complement strand
GTTTTCCGCCGTTGCCGATGATGTTGCCGAGGGCGCGGCGGCCGGGTTGTGTTGTTTCGAAATCGCGGCCGAACTCGCCGCCGAACAATGCCGCGGTCCGGGAAGTTTTAAAACCGGGTTGTTCGATAATGTTTTTTCCCTGGATATTTCAATGGTTCAAACCCGGCAAAGGATCGCAGAACTATGAACGGTTTTTATTTTATTACTGATCAGGCTTTAAGCCTGGCCGGCAATCGTTCCGACGTGCGGGCGGCCCGGGATGCCGGGGTGGAGATTATCCAGTATCGTAATAAAAGCGCTACGACCCGGCAGATGTATGATGAAGCGCTAGAATTAAAACAGGACGCGCAAGGCGCTTTTTTTATTATTAACGACCGGATCGATATCGCCCTGGCCGTCGAAGCCGACGGCGTGCATATCGGTTACGGCGATATACCCTGTGCGGTGGTCCGGAGATTGCTCGGCAAGGGTAAAATTATCGGGGTGAGCGTAAAAACGGCCCGGGAAGCGCAGGAAGCCCAAGCCGGCGGAGCGGATTATGTCGGGGTTGGTCCGGTGTTTGCGACCGCGACCAAACCGGACGCGGGTATGCCCCTGGGAATCTCCGGATTGCAGTCTGTCCGCCGGGCGGTTACGATCCCGATCGTCGCTATCGGGGGTATTACGCTCGATAACGCGCCGGAGGTTATTAATGCCGGAGCAAATGCCGTATGTGCGATATCCGCGGTTGTCGGTTCGCCGGAAGCGGCGGCAGTGATGCGTGATTTTCAGCGATGTTTTATCCGTTAATGCTTTTATCCCGGGAGGATTTAATTGGATACGCCTCTAGAAAAGATTACTTTCGCAGTTGTCGATCTGGAAACGACCGGATTGTCGGCACAGCGTGATACCGTGGTCGAAGTTGCCGCCGTTAAATTGAAAAACGGAATAATCGGCGAGTCATTTCAATCGCTGGTTCACACGAGTTTTATCCCTTTCCCGGCTACGCAGGTACATGGTATCGACGCGGATATGGTTAGGGACGCGCCGCGTTTAGGCGCGGTTCGCGATGATTTCCTGCGTTTTGTCCAGGATTGCGTTCTGGTCGGGCATAATATCAAGCATTTCGATATGCGGTTTCTGACCGCGCTTTTTTCGGTCCCCGAAGGCCGGGTATGCGTCGATACACTGCGGCTGTCGCGGGCGCTGTTTTCCCGTGAACGCAGCCATAGTTTAATATCCGTGGCGCAGCGCATGGGTATGGGTAATCAAAATTTTCACCGGGCACTGGATGACGCGACGGTTACCGCGCGGATATTTGTCGAATTGCTGAAAGCGGGAAAGCCCGAATTCAAAATTCTGAAAGATATTGTTGCTTGGTAGAGGATAATTAACTATAATAACAAATAATTGGTCCGACTACGGCGGTTATCGGGATTGCCGGTAGAAATATGGGCAAAAACAGCCGGGTGAAGTAGGGCGGTCCGGAATAAGCTCAGTTGGGACAGACGGTGATAATCAAGGAGGCGTAATGAGAACGATCGTCGGAATACTGGCATTGCTTTCTCTGGTTATTGTTGCTGCGGAAGGGTACGCGGCCGATAACGCCGCGCCGCCGGTTGCGCAAAAAGTATTGACTTCGGGTGAAAAATTGTCCCGCGAAGAGGCCTCGGCCGAGCGGAAAGCTTTGGAATCAGATATCGATAATGCGGCTGCCGAACGCGAACAACAGCGTATCGATGCCGAAGCGGCCCAGGCGGTTGAGAAGGCCCAATCGGAAACCGACCAAATCCGTCAGCAGCTGCAGGATGAAGTAATTAAGGCTCAGCAGGAAGCGGAGCGTGAAGCGGAACAAATCCGCAAGACGCTGGAAGAAGAGCAGTCGAAAGCAATTCAGGAAGCGATGCTCCGGGCCGAAGAAGAATCAAAACAATTAGACCGGGAACTGGAAAAAATCAAAATTGTTCCTCCCAAGCCGCGATAAAACACTTTTGGGTGTTTGCGATGGATAACAAGCGCAAAAAACAGTTGCAATGGCTGCGCTGGCAGCAGTGGCTGATATCGTTTATCGTTTTTTTGCTGATTGTTTTTGTATTCTTGATCATCATTGATAAAAAATTCTCCAAGCGCATTGAGCGTCGTCCGTTTGAAGGGGAAGTCAAAACATATGACGGGTCGCTGCAGCGGAATCTCTCGAATCCACTTGGCTCGGAATAACGGTGGAAAAACGGCGGCACTTGTTACTAACGGGGCCGGATTGTGAAGACGATCAAACCACGCGTTGTCCTGAGCGGCGCACTTCTTTTTCTCGTTTCTTTTCTGTTGTTTATCCATCCTGTCTACGCCGGTGTTTTTAAGCTGCGTTTTGTCGAAATCGATGTCGTGCTCGATCCGGACGGTAAAGCCATGGTCTCCTATGCCGTGCGCTGGCAATGTCGGGACGCGGCTTTGCACGGTTTCTATTTTGAGGGATTTTCCGGAGAGCCCCGGTTTGTTTTTGCCGAAGCGTATGCCGTTGATGACCGCGGTCAGCGCTATGCCCTGGATATCAAGCGGCTTTCTTCCCGTAAATACGATATTGTACTTGCCGGCGGCCGGGCGTTCTCCAACGGCGACATTACCTATTTTTACCGCTATGCGGCGGACCTGCAGCAGAGCGGTAACGTTACCCAAACCGAGACCAACGATCACGGACGGCTTGCGGTATTAAATTGGGCGCCGGTACAGTGGGAAGACTCGCTGGAGCATGAAACCATAACCATCCATTACCCGATCGCGATGCCGCGGGAAGCGGTGAGTGAAAGCGATTTGGCGTCGATAAAATTTTTTACCGAACGTTATGTCAATCAGCGGTACCGGATAGATTATACTACGGTTAAAAATCCGGACGGTGAAAATATCCTGACCGTGAAATTTCACGGGACGTCGTTGGGAGCTCGCCATCATTTCCAGATCCAGACTTACGTGGATGCCGCTTATTTTGACCTGAAAACGATTGCCGCGCTGATGCCGTCGTCGGGATTAACCCGGGCCAAAGAAGGTTATCTGCTGAACCGGTTGTTTCCGGGAAGCGTTCTGGCCCAGATTCCCCTGGACATAGTGGACGTTATATTGCTGATTGTTTTTGCCGGGGTCTTATTCGGGATTGTCCCGCTATTGGTGATGACCCGTAAACATCAATCGATGCTCACGGCGCAGGATGGCATTGCCAAGGTGCAATGGCAGGGCGACGAATGGATCCCGCCGAAAATTCAGGTGGGGACTTTCCGGGAAAAAGGGAAGATCTGCAAAAACTTAACGGCGCTGGAAGCCGGAATCCTGCTGGATGTACCTTTATCCAAGCTGGTGGGATTGATGCTGGAAAATATGGAACGTAAGGGCCTGCTGCGTATTCGCAGCCAGGATCCGTTGCAGGTTGAGCCGGTAGTAAGCCTGCACCGCAGCAGTGACCCGTATGAAAATGTTTTATATGACGCTATCCAGCGGGATGGGACGCTGAACCTGGAACCGTTATCCGGTATGTTTCGGACCATCGCCGCCGGGCTGGAACAAAAAACCTGGTCCTGCGATCTGGAAGCGACAAAGCAATATTATCGTAAACGGATGGAAACCGTGCCGCAGGACCGGTCCGATGAAGCCTATTACTGGGGAGGGTATCACCATCACTATTGGAGAAACCAGGGATATTATTACGGGGCTTATTATAACCGCACCGAATCGCTGCAGAAACAATTGAGCGCGGCGAATCCCCGGATAAACGACGGTTTTTCTCAGTTCCGCAGTTCGACCATGTGTTATGAAGGGCCTTTTTTACAGAATGCCTGTCACGATGCGTGTCATTCCGCGTGTCACTCGGCCTGCCATTCCGCGTGCCATTCGGCGTGTCATGGGGCCTGTCATGGCGCATGCGTAAGCAGTGGACATTAACCGGGGAGCCAGGTAAGAGTGGAATATTATTCTCAGGTCGGTTGGGTCGATGATTATGTGAAAAATATCGCGCCGTATATTCACGTGCGCCGGCAGGATGCTTTATTGATTAAAATCCCCAACGAGGCATATAAGCTCAACGCGCAGGCAATGGATGTGCTCCGGCATATCCTGGACGGGGGAAGCGTCTATGATATCGTCAATGCCTATCCGGAACGGGAAAAAGTTGCCGCGGATATTCATCATTTTTTTTGCGACCTGCGGGCAGTACTCAAAGGCTGCTATCATGAGCAGGAGCCGCGCCGCGCGGTTGAAAAAGTACCGTTTGCTCTGCCGTTTAATACCCTGCCGGTGTTAAGCGAAATCGCCCTGACCTATCAGTGCAATCTGGAATGCGCGTTTTGTTACGCCTCCTGCGGATGTTCCAAGCAAAAGGACGTGCCGGAACTTTCCACCGGCGATATGAAAGCGGTGCTGGATGTTATTAGGAATGAAGCGGAGATCCCCTCGGTGAGTTTTACCGGCGGAGAACCGACCCTGCGCGAAGATCTGCCGGAATTGGTCGGTTATGCCAAATCGCTGAATATGTGGACCAATCTTATTACTAACGGTACGCTGGTGACGCGGGCGTATGCCCGGGCATTGTCGGAGGCGGGGCTGGATTCGGCCCAGGTGAGTTTGGAGGCCGGAGAACCCGGACTGCATGATGCGATCGTAAACAAAATCGGCGCGTTCACCCTTACGATTGAGGGGATAAAAGACCTGCGGTGCGCCGGTATCCGGGTGCATACGAATACGACCATCTCCGGGCTTAACCGGAAGGCGTTACTGCCGATACTTGACCGGGTGCGGTCGTTGGGCCTGGATAAATTTTCCATGAATATGCTTATGCCTCAGGGATCGGCCCTGGAGCATAAGCAGGAAACATTGATCCGCTATTCCGAGATCGGCGATATTGTTTTAGCGGTTGCCGCGGCGGCGAAAAAGCGCGGATTGGAATTCATGTGGTACTCCCCGACGCCAATGTGCGTGTTTAACCCGATCCCGCATGGATTAGGCAATAAAGGCTGCGCTGCCTGCGACGGTCTCTTAAGCGTGGCCCCTAACGGCGATATCTTACCCTGTTCGAGCTTTCCGCGGCCGATGGGAAATATCCTGACGATGACGGGCCGGTTTCGTGAGGCCTGGGGCGGAGAAGCGTTCCGGTTTTTTCAGCAGAAAAAGTTCGCCCATGCGCAGTGTCAGAGTTGTAAGCAATTGGCGGTGTGTAACGGCGGGTGCCCATTATATTGGGACCAGGTTGGCTATGAAGAGATCATGGGTGAAGCGAAAAAAGTATTCGATGGGGATGTCCAATATGCTTGTGCCGAATAAAGAACGCCGGCGCCAAAGGAGTATATTATGAGTTTGTTACCTGATCCGCAGCGCTGCGGTGATATCAAATTTCTTTTTGCCAAGGGACTTTCTTATGACCGGCGTCTCAAGGTGGTTGTTGCCGGCTTGGCCGCGGGGTTACTGATTCAGCTGTTCTTTAATTTTTTTCTGGGAATCATCGTCCTGGGGGCGGCAACGGGCTTGAGCCTGGTGCAGGGTTACGCGAATAGACCGGTGTTGACCGACGGGGAAGAGTGGAGCCAGGTAACCCCGGACGAATATGACAAAATCCGGAAAAAAGAACAGCAGATCCGGCGCTGGGACAGCGATATGTTCGATGTCACCAATCGTCTGGGCGGGAGTACGTTCGCAATCGCCGCGGTATGCGTGGGGGTGATATGGCTGCTGCTTACCGGTCTGGGTAAGGATACGCTGGCGGGGTATTGGGTCTGGGATATGACGGTTGTGTTTATTCCGCATTGGATTACCGGAGTGAAAACCTATTTAAAGCAGGATCGACTTATTACCAAAATTAATTTTTTGGAACACATCATCTCGGCATTGTCCCAGCCCAGCGATGTTCAGGTATTACCGATGCTGGCTGCGCGGTCGGCGCAGGGCGGAGGAAAGGTGCCGGTGGATTGCCGGCTGATGATCCGGTTTTTGAATGCTCCGGAGGCATTCCTGGGGATGCAGGTGCAGATTTCAATCAACAGTGTGCAGGGAAATGATTATCCCTACCTTTATTGTGTGTTGATCGCGAAAAAAGGAGCGGATTTTTTTAAGAATACCGCGCCGGTAAAAAATAGTATTACCGGGAACATTATTATTGAACATTCTTCGTCTGCGGATGTCGATGTTTTAGTAATTCGTCAGCGTACGACGCAAACATCCGGGTACTCTACCCCGCTGAATACGGCACGGAGTATTGTCATGTCCGGCCTGGCCGCCGCGCGCGGGTTGCTGGAACAGACGGTTAAAGCGTAATTCCCGACGCAGGGGCTGTGCCGCCCCTCATCACCCCAGCCTGACTTTCTTTTGGGTGTCTAAAAGAAAGTCAGCAAAGAAAACACACCCCATGGAATTTTTTTGCGATGGCCTTCTTTATTGGGTGCAATCAGTGGAGATGATTTCGGGGATGCATTCGGTCACGTAAAAACCACGTGCCCTCACGCCGATAAAACCTCCTGTCTTAGCGGCGCTCCGGCCATCCTGGCCTACGTACGCATCCCCGAAATCAAAGCCCCTCCGCAGAAAATTCCAAGGGGGATACGAACTGCTATCCTACCTACACAGTGGAATGAGCGGTAACAGCAAGTCTCTGAAAGAGATAAGAGTAAAATTATCTTGAGAATAAAACTATACGGGGGTATTATTGATATAGAGAAAAATATAGCATTCAACGAGTTAGTTTTAAAATTCTAATAAATAATACTATTTCCATGACAAATTTTAAATGCTTTTCCCCACTGCAAAGACTAAACGCAGGATTATCCCACACAAAAGTTTTTGGAAATGAATCTAAGCTTAACCCTTTCGGCAACAGGAGGCACCATAGGTTTGCTGCTTGTAATGATTCTTTTAGAGATAATTTATTAGGGCTGAATTATAGCCTGAGGAGGATAGGAGAACATTATCGATTAACATACAAAAAAGAAGATAGGATCGAGGCTGCCAAGAACAAAACTATTCAAAATACTATTTTGCTTTCTATGGACATAGAATCATTTATTGTAAGGCTAAAAGAATCATTAGATTGCTTAGCTTTTTTTATACCATTTTATTATAGGGATCCACTTATACATAAAAAGATGGATGCAAGAGATCTCCGGGATCCGTGGGCATTTCGAACGATGAAAAAGCATTTTATTGATGGTAAGACAAAAGACAGAGTCTTTAAAAAAATCCTGATTGAAAACGGTGATTGGATAGAGGATATTTTATGGAAGAGAGATATTCTGTGTCACAAATTTCATAGATTATCAATTGACCAAGATTATTGGACGAATTCATGTTATGCTTATTTATATGAATTTAACAAAAAGAGGGATTTTATCCCAGATGTTTTGTCGTATGTAAGTATTATGTATTTTAAATTAGTCAAGTTGCTTATCTTGATAGAAGCGCATTTTAAGAACAAATGTGAAAAGGAAATTGCTGGATATCAATACTTCTATGCAGGTTCCACATATGCTAACAGAATGAATAAAATACATTATTTTTTTGCATCGTTCGGAAAAATTTTAGATGGGAAAATTTTAATAAGAATTCATCCAAACATGAGGAATGAAATTGAACCAAGGCTCCGCCAGGCTTTATCCAATCTAAAGATTAAATGTCCTAAGTGTAAAGAAACTCGATTTAAAATTAAACCCACGACAGAAAATTTTGTTTTAATTGCTGCGTATTGTGATTGCCAAAAAACAATTTATCTGGGGGACTCGGTATCAAAAAGATTTTTTCCGCATTTTTTTGGCAAAAATAAAAAATATTGGGGTTTAGTTCCTGTTTATGAATTAGAAGAGAAGGCAACTTTTTAAAAGATAAGTGGTTCTTTGAGAGCAGATCATATCGCTCTCTTTGGAAAAGTTAAAATCCTGCTTCTCTTGAAAAAGCGGGGTTCACTGCCGGGCACTATAATGCAAAATGATGACGAGAATAAAGGAAATAGTAAGTATGCCTTGGGGCCGCTTCCTTGGGAAGAAGAAAACCTTAAGATAGCCTATTTTTCCAACTTCAAAAGGACTCGAAAGGCGATAGAAGAACACCCAGGATTTTTGGCGCATCATGCATTGAAGTCAATCCGCCTTTCGTTAGATATCTTTCTGGATTCTACTGCAGATTTAATGGAATCTATAGACTTATTTATTAAAGAGAGCGAAGTATCTGAATTCTGGACTAGACCCAAAAAAGAACGATTTAATAAACTTGAATTGTCCATAAGAAGAGGAGTGTTTTCTGCAATTGCTAGCGCCATGGCTTTAGTCGATAATTCTCGTAATATCAGTAAGAAATTCACCTTGCCTGATTATCAGTCGCGAATACATAATACCTTTGAGAATAACGAAGAACATAGGTTCATCCAAGATCTTAGAAACTTTGTTAGCCACTTTAAGATGATTGAAGTAGACTGGAGAGTAAGCTGGTCCGGAGAAGGTAAGCACACTCAATTTTTATTACAGCAGAAAAAGCTTTTGTGCTGGGACGGATGGAAACCATTAGCAAGGAAATTTATTGAGGAATCACTGGAGGGAATAGATTTAAAAATACTTTTTGAGAACTATAAAACACGAGTTGAGGAATTTCAATTCTGGTTTCATACTGAAATAGAAAGATTTTCACAAGCAGAACTTTTTGAATATCGAAGGTATGAACGCCTACTTAATAAGTTTGAATTTAAAAGCTTTTGGGATGTAATATTTAAGCAAATAATGCGCAATAAAAAAATTGATCCTTACCAATATTTAGGTTATTACCTTAATAGTTTGGAGATAGATGAAGTCTTATCGCTACCAATGAATTCCCGGATTCAGGTTGATAGAATAATCGCAATACTGGATGAATATGGTGTGTGCGATGAAGAACTGCGACGGTGGATCTATTTAGCGTTTAAGGTTCAAAATTCGTCCAGATAAACTTGTTTCTTTAGCACAACAATTATCTATATGATTGACTTTGGTGTTTGACAAAATTAACGGTGGCAGGAACTACTCCTTGTTGAGTTTTTCGACAAGGAGTTTTTTGTTTGTATGAAATGGCGATAGTTTTGTTTTTTGCCTGTGACTTGTGACGGTTTTTCGTTCCCCCTTTGGAATTTTTAAATGAGTACGTGGTTTATGGAATAACATGAACATAAATCACTGTACGAATTTATCCTAAGTATAAGCAAAAATTGTATTATTAATTTTTGCTTGTCTATACGAAGGGCTGCGGATGGTCTTTGATTTTGGTGATGTGACGGAGGCTAGGATGGCCGCAGCGCTGCTAAGACAGGATGTTTTATCAGCGTGAAGGCCCGTCCAGGCGGGCCTGAATGCATCACCAAAATCATCTTACCTGAAGAACCCGAAAAAGAAGAACATCGCAAAAAAATTCCACGGGGTGTATTTTCTTTGCTGACTTTCTTTTAGACACCCAAAAGAAAGTCAGGCTGGGGTCCAGGGGCGGCACAGCCCCTCTACTGTTTAAGGGTCTTTTCGCAT
>JAQULA010000052.1 GCA_028718845.1 Candidatus Omnitrophota bacterium | reverse complement strand
GATTACCGACACTTCCGGCCGCGGCGTGGGAATGGACGTCGTAAAAATGAAAATAGAATCGCTGGGCGGCACGCTTTCGTTCGAGTCGGAATTGGGCAAAGGCAGCCGGTTCCATCTTAAACTGCCGCTGACGGTGGCAATTATCCGGGCGATGCTTGTTCAGGTCGGCGGAGAAATTTATGCCGCGCCGATCGCGAATATCGCTGAAACCGTCAAGGTTTCCGAATCGAGAATCAAGCATGTTGAAAAGTTCGAAGTTATTAATCTGCGCAACGAGGTATTGCCGTTACTGCGGATGGATAAACTATTGGGTAATAATAAAGCTTCTGCGGCTGTTCCCGGCGCGAACAAAGAAATTTCCATTGTTATTGTGGAAAGCGGCGGAAAGAAAGCCGGACTGGTTGTGGATGAAGTATTGGGACAACAGGAAGTGGTTATTAAATCAATGGGCGCGTTGCTCAAGGGCATTAAAGGTTTTGCCGGAGCGACGATATTGGGAGATGGGCGCGTTGCTTTGATTTTAGATGTGGCCTCGATGGTCGGATAGCGCAGAAGCGCGTCTCAGGACCGAAGAAAACATATGAAGTTTGCGGTAAGGAGGAATTAATGGCTGAGTTAACTGATGTTCAGCTGGATGCGTTGCGGGAAATGGGAAATATCGGTTCGGGAAATTCCGCGACTGCTCTTTCGCAGTTGATCGCGGAAACGATCGATATCAGTGTTCCATCGGTGCGGGTCGTTCCGCTGGAAAGCGTCGCCGAGGTGTTGGGCGGTGCGGAAAAGCTGATGTATGTGGTATACCTGGATGTGTCGCGGTCGATACACGGGACGATGTTGACGATTTTTTCGGCGGCAACCGCTGAATTTCTGGTGCGCAAGCTTTTGGCATTGGAAAAGGTGGATATGCAATCGGAAATTGCCCAATCGGCCTTGAAGGAAGTCGGCTCGATTTTGTGCGGGTCGTATTTGAGCGCCTTAAGCCAGGTGGTGAATATGAATTCGGTCGCTTCGGTTCCGGCACTGGCTTTCGATATGCTCGGCGCTTTGCTTGATTTTATATTGGTGGAGATTGGGCAGGTGGCGGATGAAGTGTTTCTTATCGACGTGGAGTTGTATGTATCCAAAACGCGTCTGGAATGCTCCCAGCTTTTTCTTCCGAAGCCGGAAACATTGGACGCGGTGCTTGCCTCACTGGGGATATAACCGATTCGGAACTCATGAATATGGATACTACTGATCTTGTTTTTGCTCTGGATATCGGCACGCGGAAAGTGGTCGGGCTGGTTGCCCGGCGCTGCGAAGCTAACCTGCGTATCCTCGATGTGGAATTGGTCGAACACAGCACCCGGACCATGCTTGACGGTCAGATCCATAATATTAATGAAGTGGCAAAAATCGTTGCCCAGATCAAACAGTCGCTGGAACAGCGAATGGGCATATCTCTTCGCCAGGTCGGAGTTGCCGTGGCCGGCCGGGCTTTGAAAACCGAGCGGGTGCGCATTGAAAGAAACATTTCACCGGACGAGGAAATTGGCGAAGAGGATGTGCGCAATCTTGAACTGGAAGCGATAAGCAGTATCATTTACGATGCCGACCATGGTTTTGGTCACGGGGATTATTATTGCGTCGGGTACAGTGTAATTAATTACGAGCTGGACGGCGCGGTTATCGGCAGTTTACCCGGGCATTTCGGGCGGTTGATGTCGGTGGAGGTTATCGCGACGTTTTTACCGCGGGTGGTCCTGGACAGCATGCTGAGTGTGCTGCGGCGCGCCGGACTGGAGATCGTCAGCCTGACCCTGGAACCGATCGCGGCGATTAATGTGATCATCCCGCAGGATATCCGTTGTTTGAACCTGGCTCTCCTGGACATCGGCGCCGGCACATCGGACATTGCCATGACTAAAGACGGTACCATCTTTGCTTTCGGAATGGTGCCGGAGGCCGGCGATGAAATAACCGAAATATTGTGCGAGAAATTCATCCTTGATTTTACCACCGCGGAACGGGTTAAACGAGCGGTTACTCAATGCGCTCGCGTGCAGTTCCGCGACATACTCGGAAGGGAACATGATATCCCTTCCCGGGAAATAATCGAAGCCATCCGTCCGCGTGTGCGCAAGCTTGCCGAATCGGTTACTGCCGAGATCCGGGAGTTGAACAAAAAAACCCCTCATGCCGTTATCCTGGTCGGCGGAGGCAGTCTTACCCCTTTGTTTGAAACTGAATTGGCCGCGGCGTTTCCGCTGGACGCATCGAATATCGGGATTCGGCTTCCCCGGATGATCTCGGGGATAGAAGATGCCACCGGCGGTAAAATCAACGGACCGGAAATGGTGACGCCGCTGGGTATCTGTATTATGACGGCGCGGGCTTCCGGTTTGCAATTTATTGAACTGTCGATTAACGGCCGGCAGGTCCAGGTCCTGGATATGCAGCAGAGTCTGAATGTCCTGAGCGCTTTGATTGCCGCCGGAGTAGATAAGCTGCGTTTGTACGGCAGGATCGGCCGGGCGATTTGCTGCGAAGTTAATGATCAGCTGAAGGTGATCAAGGGGGAAATCGGCAAGCCGGCATGCGTTACGATTAACGGGGAAAAGGCGGATTTAACCGCTAAGGTTGTCAACGGCGACCGGATCACTTTTGAGGAAGCGAAAAACGGAGAGGATGCCTCGGCCGTGATCCGGGATGTTATCCAGGAACACGTTGTCCATTGCACGGTTAACGGTACGCAGATCGAGTGCGCTCCTCAGGTGTTATTGAACGGGTTTCCGGCCGGGCTGGATACGGTTTTGACCGATCGCGTGACGATTGAATGTTCCCGCGAAGTTACCGCCGCCGATGCGCTTAAGAATGCCGGGATCGATACCGGCGCGCTGCAGGAGCGGGAAATTGTGGTTATGGTGAATAAGGAACCGCGGGTGTTGTCGCAGAGTAATTTTCAGTTGATGATCGACGACAAACAGGCCGGGCTGCGTTCCCAGGTAAAAGAAGGCAGCATTATCGACTTTCAACCGAATAAAACCGCGTTTTACAAAGTGCGTGATGTCGTCGACATTCCGCCGGGCGGCAAGAACGTGACCGTGGTATTAAACGGCCAGCAGTATTTGATTAAGGGCGCTCCGGGGAAAATTTTCATGAACGGGCAATTAGTGGACCCGGATGAATTTCTTATAGACCGCGCCGAGATTCTCACCCGCCGGGGAGAAAATGTTCCGCCCACGGTTTCTCAGGTTTTGGAACATTTTTCGTTTCGTCCGGATGAACAAAAAGGAAAATTGATAAAAATTATCGTGGATGGCCGGCCCGGAGGGTTCACTACCGAGCTTTCCGAAGGCATGGAAATCATGATTAACTTTGTCGAACGCCGCTAATCCCCGCCTCCAAGTCTGCATCCCGCTTATTATGAGAACGTTATGTCTTTTTACCCCGGCTAAAATATGTAAAAAGGTTGACTACATCTTTCAAATACGTTATCATAACGGACAATATATAAAGGAACCGAAGGGACCGGATGAAAAAATTAGTTATCGTTGAATCTCCGACCAAAGCCAAAACTATCAGCCGAATTCTCGGGGCAGATTTTGTCGTCTATTCATCCATGGGGCATATTATCGACCTGCCCCGAAGAAAAATTGGCGTTGATATCGATAATGATTTTACCCCGACATATGTGGTTATCCCCGGGAAAAAAAAGACGTTAACCCAGCTTAAAAAAGAACTTAAGAATAGTGAAATAGTGTATCTGGCAACCGACCATGACCGCGAAGGTGAAGCGATCAGCTGGCATTTACGCGAACAGCTGCAGGATAAGAATAAAACCCGTGAATTCCAGCGGGTGGTTTTTCATGAAATCACTCCCCAGGCGATCAAAGAAGCATTTTCCACGCCGCATGCTTTGGATATGGACAAAGTCAATGCGCAGCAGGCCCGCCGGGTGCTGGACCGCATCGTGGGGTATTTTTTAAGCCCGTGGTTGTGGAAAAAAGTCGCCAAGGGCCTGAGCGCCGGAAGAGTTCAATCGGTAGCTTTACGGCTGATCGTACAGCGGGAGCGGCAGATTGAAGGGTTTGTCCCCCAGGAATACTGGAAAATAGAAGCGGTACTTAAACGAATAAAAGACCCGGGAGAGGTTTTTACCGCGGAACTGGTCAAGTGCGACGGTAAAAAATTTATTCCGGAGAATCAGGAATCGGTACGGAAAATCGTCGATGAGCTTCAGCAGCAGGAGTATTCCGTTGCCGCGGTAAGCAAAAAAGAAACCAAGCGAAACCCCCTTCCTCCGTTTATTACCAGTACGCTGCAGCAGGATGCGTTCAATAAGCTGCGGTTTACCACCAGTAAAACCATGCTTATCGCCCAGCAGCTTTATGAAGGCGTCGAATTGGGAGAAGAAGGGCCGATCGGGCTTATCACCTATATGCGTACGGATTCGGTCAAGATCGCTGTTTCCGCGGTGGCCCAGACCAGGGAATTTATCGCGCAGCAGTATGGCGCGGCTTATGTGCCGGAGAAGCCCAATATTTATAAATCAAAAAAATCCGCCCAGGAGGCGCATGAAGCGATCCGTCCGACATCGATCGCGCGTATCCCGGAGGAGCTTGAAACGTTTCTTAACCCCGATCAGTTAAAATTATACGAACTTATCTGGAAACGGACTCTCGCCAGTCAGATGACGCCGGCGCGTTATCTGGCCAGTACGATCGACGTCCAGGCCGGCCGGTATCTTTTTTCCGCCGGCGGATCGGTGCTTGTTTTTGACGGTTTTCTAAAGGCCTACCGAGAGGAAAACAATAAAGACGCGGAAAAAACCGTTCCGGCCGTTGATAAGGGAGAATTGCTTGACCTGGTGAATTTAACTCCGTCCCAGCATTTTACGCGGCCGCCGGCGCGCTATACGGAATCGTCATTGGTCAAGGCCCTCGAAGAAAAAGGGATCGGACGTCCGAGCACCTATGCCCCGATTGTGCATACCCTGCTGATGCGTAACTATATCCGCCGGGAAAAAGGATACCTTATATGCACGGAGCTGGGGATGAAGGTTTGCGATATCCTGGTTGAGTATTTTCCGAATATTATTAACGTTACTTTTACGGCGACGATGGAAGAAGAGCTGGATAAAGTCGAAGAAGGAGACATGAACTGGATCTCGGTATTGAAGGATTTTTACATACCGTTCAAGGAGAAGCTCACTTTTGCTTCGGATAACCTCCAGAAAGAAGTTATCCAGACCGACCAGGTCTGCGAAAAATGCGGCAAACCCATGGTGATAAAATGGTCGCGGCGCGGTAAATTCCTGAGTTGTTCCGGGTTCCCGGAATGCCGTAATGCCAAGTCGATTTCAACCGGAGTAAAATGCCCTACTCCCGGATGCGAAGGGGAATTGATCTCCCGCCGTTCAAAACGGGGTATGCGTTTTTATGGCTGCAGTAAGTATCCGGAATGCCGCTATATTTCGCGGGTTTTACCAAAAGAAAATCAAGCCGAGCAAGCCCCTTTATCCGAAGACCCCATTGATACCGAGGACAGTGACGTGTAAGGAGTCGATTGTATGGAACGGCACGTTGACAAGTTTCTTAACTATTTAAAATTGGAAAAAGACGCGTCCGTGCATACCGTTATCAATTACAGCGTCGATTTGAAAGAACTTGCCGAGTTTTTGGAAGATAAGGATATCCATAGCGTTGATGTCCTGGATATCCGGAAATTTCTGGTGCATTTGCGCCAGAAGGAATTCAAGAAAGTGACGATCGCGCGGAAGATGGCCTGCCTGCGCTCATTTTTTAAATTTCTTTGCCGCGAAGGCCACCTGAAAACCAACCCGATGATCGGATTGGTCGGGCCGAAACTCGAGAAAAAGCTGCCGATATTTTTAAACGAGGATGATGTCGTTAAATTGCTCGAAGCCCCGGATGAAACCGACTTGAGCGGTTTACGCGATAAGGCGATGCTGGAGACCATGTATAGTACCGGTATCCGGGTGAGCGAGCTGGTGGGGTTGAATATCGAAGACATCGATTTCATCGGCGGGGTTGTTCGCGTTTATGGAAAAGGAAAGAAAGAACGCCTTGCGCCTATCGGCGATAAGGCCTTGCGCATAATTAAAAACTATCTTCAAAAAAGGAACGCGGTTACCGGTACTTCCAACCGCGCTTTGTTCCTGAATAAAGACAAACGGCGGCTTACCGATCGCAGCGTGCGCAATGTTGTTGATAAATATATCGCGGTTGCCAGTATTCGGAATGATATTTCTCCCCATAGTTTGCGGCATTCATTCGCAACGCATTTATTGAACCGCGGAGCCGACCTGCGCTCGGTGCAGGAATTGCTCGGCCATGCCAATCTATCGACAACGACGATTTATACTCATCTGTCGACTGAAAAACTCAAGAATGTTTATGACCAGACGCACCCGCGGGCGTAACGAGCGCATAGCGGATAATGAAAAGCAGAAGCGGACCACAGACCATGGACCACGGTTCACAGTTAAGTAAAAAGGTAAAAGTAAAAAGTGCAATCATGCAATACTCAATACGCACAACGCAATACGATTTCGGCAACTGTTGATAACCAATAATAACCGTTGTTAACCATTAATAACCAAATATAAAATGCGCATTCTATTCGATATCATTTACCTGCTGCTTTCGATAGCCTATCTTCCGTCGTTGCTGCTGACCGGCAAGCATCGTGCCGGCCTGCGGGAGCGCTGCGGTATATACCCGCCGGCGGTGCTGGCATCGCTGAATAATAAGCGTCCGTTGCTATGGCTGCATGCCGTGAGTGTCGGAGAGATGAAAGCCGCGGCTCCGTTGCTGGAACGGATCAGGCGGGATTTTCCCCAATACCGCCTGCTTCTATCGACAATTACTCCTACCGGTAATGCGGTTGCCCGTCAGCTTGCCCATCCCGATGATGTGGTTGTTTTTTTTCCGTTCGACCTGAGTTTTGTGGTGCGGCGGGTATTATCATTGTTCCGGCCGCGGCTGTTTCTGATCATGGAAACGGAATTATGGCCGAATATGATTGCCGAGGCCGGCCGCCGGAATATTCCGATGGCGATTATTAACGGCCGCATATCGGATAAAGCGTTTCCGCGTTATCGTGGATTAAAAAGGATTTTTTATCCGGTGGTGCGGGCGATCAATCTGCTGTGTGTGCAGAGCGATACGGATGCCCGGCGGATGATCAGCCTGGGAGCCGACAGTTCCCGAGTACGGGTTGTCGGTAATATTAAGTTTGATCAGGTCAAGGCGGTGTCGGATAAAAAGATCCCGGAGCTTGGCCTTGGGCAGAAAGAAGTAGTGATCGTTGCCGGAAGCACGCATAGTCCGGAAGAAGACCTGATTATGGATGTGTTTTGCGCGTTGCATGCGAGTCATCCGGAAATCCGCCTGGTTCTTGCTCCGCGTCATCCGCATCGCGCCGGGGATATTGCCCGCAGCGCAGAGGCCCGCGGATTACCGGTTTGTCTGATCAGTGCGCTGAATCGGGGCAACGCTTCTGTGCCGCCGGGCTGTGTTTTTATCCTTGATGTGATGGGGGTATTGCAGCAATTATATTGCCGGGCCGACATCGTGTTTGTCGGCGGCAGTCTTATTCCCCATGGCGGCCAAAATCCGATTGAACCGGCGGCCTGCGCCAAGCCGGTAATTTTCGGGCCGCATATGTTTAATTTCTCCGAGATCGCGGCGTTGTTCCTGCGCAATAATGCCGCGGTCCAGGTGCAGGATAAAAACGGATTACAACGGGCGATCGAAGACCTGCTTCAGGATGCGCAGAAACGCGAACAACTCTCCCTGCAGGCAAAAAAACTGGTTCAGGAGAATCAGGGGAGCGTGAATAGGATAATGGATATTCTGGGTAAACTAAAGTTTTTACCGCTACCGTAATCGCGCTAAGAATTTTCTCTTTTGCGTTAGCGGGGCGATTCCTGCCCCGGCATCCCAAAACCGCGAAGCCTTTTTAAGTCGATCGGTCCGGTCATGTAAGACGAACCGTCCAACGTTGATTTTTTACCGCATACGCTGATTGACATTGTAACGCTATTCTGAGATACTTTTATTATTATGAAAGGCGAACGGAACCGGGATTTCGGCCTTAGAGGAGAAAAACTAGCGGTCGACTATCTTAACCGGCAGGGGTATCGTATTATCGAGCGCAATTACCGCAGCCCCTTGGGAGAGATCGATATTATCGCCTGGGACCGGGATTGTCTTTGTTTTGTGGAGGTAAAGGCCCGCAGCGATACGGCAAAAGGCTGGCCGGAAGAAGCGGTGGGCAGGGCCAAGATCCGCAAGATTTCCCAAAATGTGCTGTATTATTTGAAAAGCAATGCGATCGAGGATTGTTCGATGCGTTTTGACGTGGTGGCGGTCATTTTGGATGAAGCAACCGGAAAATCGGAGGTTAATTTAATTAAAGATGCCTTTGAACTGGCAATGCCGTATTTTTATGAATAAGGAAGCTTCTCCGTAGAGGATAGCGCGAAAAGGCCGGGTACCGGTGAGAACCGAAGAATATCAATAACCGGGGCGCGGCAGATACGGGTTAACTTATTAATGAGACAGCAATAAAGGAAAGTATGTCGAAAAAAATTATCGCCGGTTTATTGCCGGAAGAAATGATCGCGGAGATCGTTCAGCTGGGAGAATCGACTTATCGTGCCAGGCAGGTAATGGAGTGGGTATTTAAAAAACATGTCCTTTCATTTTCGGAAATGACCAATCTGCCGGCCGTGTTGCGGCACCGCCTTGCGGAGTGTATGCAGCCGGTTAGTCTCAGCCGGAAAGAGAAGTATACTTCAAAAGACGGCTCGGCAAAGTATATCTTTATTACCGATGACGGCCAGATCGTCGAGTCGGTTTTTATTCCCGTGCCGGGCCGGGCCACGGTATGCCTTTCTTCTCAGGTGGGGTGCGCTTTCGGCTGTGTTTTTTGCGCCAGCGGCAGTCATGGGCTGGTACGCAATCTGCGGGCCGATGAGATCGTCGGCCAGCTTTTGTGCATTAAGCAGGATAATCCGGGAGCGGCGATTACCAATGTGGTAATGATGGGCATGGGAGAGCCGCTGGCGAATTACGACAACTCGTTAAAAGCGGTCCGGATCATCAATCATCCGGATGAGATCGGGCTTGCCGCGCGTAAGATCACCATTTCCACCTGCGGATTGCCGGAACCGATCCTGCGCTTGAGCCGCGAAGGAATACAGTTCGAGTTATCCATATCGCTGCACGCGGCGGATGAACGCCGGCGCGATGAGCTGATGCCGGTAAATAAAAAGCACCCCCTGTCCGAGCTGATAAAAACCGCGAAAGAATATACGCAGCTGACCGGGCGGATTATAACGTTCGAATATGTTTTAATCGACGGGATCAACGCCGGTACCGCGGATGCCGAAAAACTGGCGGCATTGCTTGGCGGTCTCAAATGCAAGGTAAATCTTATCCCGTTCAACTCCGTTCCCGGCGTTAAATTCATCGGAGCATCTCCGGAGCAGGCTGAGGCATTTGCCGCGGTGCTTGA
>JAQULA010000051.1 GCA_028718845.1 Candidatus Omnitrophota bacterium | reverse complement strand
GCCGCTTAGTCCGGAAGAGACCCTGACCTACTGGTATTACGGCGATATCGTCGAAGATTATCTGCGGCTGATCACGATGATCACGACCGGGACGATTGAATCGACAAAGTTCGCCAAATGGCTGCAGCAGCGGCTGCCTGCCGTACGCATATCACCCGAGGGAGTGGTCATCTACGACTCCGGCCGGGGCAGTTTGATTCGTGCCGATCTCGGCGGGTTGCTCGCAATAAAAGACGGACGTTTTATCAATTTCCGTCCGCAGGTGTCGCAGGCCGTTATTCAAAAAGAATTGGAAGCTTACCCGGAGTTGCGCGGAGGGGTCGCCGAGCTTTTCCGTCTCTGCACTATGTTCCAAGACATTTCCCCGCAGAGCGGGCTTCATGATTACGCTGCGGCGGAATCCCTGCAACGGCTGCGCGAAAAATTCGACGTAAAGACGATCGACGGTGAAATATTCGGCGTGCATACGCTTTCTTATCCGTCTGCCGCCGATACCGGCGAGCCGGAAATCATCCCGGTGGGTGAATACCCGTTCGGGAGCCTGTCCGCGGATTTCATCGGCGCTGCCGCGCGTTTGGGCGCGGAAAAATATGTCCATGCCGGCAGCTGCGGTTTTTTTACCCGTTATCCGGACGATATCCGCATTTTTGATCTGCATCCCGGGGACCTGATCATTCCTTATGAAGTGTATGATAAAGCGGGAAATCTTCTGGCCAGGGTCAATTCCCAGCGGATCGTGGAGGCGGCGCGCCTGATCCTGCAGCGTTCGCGGCGTCCTTACCGCATTTTAGAGGAAGTAAACGGCCGGTTAGCGTATATCGAAGGCGAATCCGTGCGGGATCATCGCATCGGTACGCTGAATATCATCCTTACCCGGCATGTCAGCGTGGATTCTCCTCTGGAGGAAGACCAGGCCCTGATCCAGGGCTACATGGATAAAGGCATCGCCAGCGTCGATTGCGAGACCGCCGCGGTCATCAACCGTATGCATGCGCAGGGCAAAGAACTCGATTACGAGTTCATGTTCTGGATCGCGGATCTGCCGGGCCAGGAAGGGGCGACGCTGTCCAGCGAAAAAGACCTGCATCCGATATCCTACGATACCCTCATGCGCAAAGTCCAGGGGCTGATGAGCGATATCTATACCTATCTGCGTTTCCAGGACGCGCGCGAACAAACCGCGTCAATGGCTGAAATACCGGCACAATTTCCCGGGACATTACCGCGCGGCCGGGCCATGGGTTCGGTTAGCGAAGCGATCAGCACGATTGAAAAGCTTAAAACCCAGAAGAAAAGCGTTTCGGATAAGCCGTTCAAGGTCCTGATATCCGGAAAATCGGCTTCGGGAAAGACCAGCGAGGTTGCCCGGATCATTGCCGAACATTTCAGCGTCGAAGTTTTAAGCCAGGACATGTATTATTACGGCCGGGAATATAATCAAAAGCATGATATAACCAGTTTCGATGATCCCGCCGGAGTGGAACTGTCCCGGTTGAAAATGCAGCTGCAGAATGCGCAGTCCGGTGTTCCGTTCGATTGCCCGGTGTATTCTTTTGAGAACGGCGGTCAGCGGCTGGGGTATAAGGAATTTACTCCGGGCGAGGTCTTGGTTGTCGAAGGGAACTTTACCCTGCTCGATGAGATCGCCGCAGAAGGCGACTTCAATATTTTCGTCGATGTCTCGGATATCGGACAGTTCGTCCGCCGCCTGAAACGGGACGGCAAAGAAGGCCGCACCGGGCAGTCGTTCCAGGAAATATTACAGCAGATGTTTACCCAGGTCATTCCGGCCCAGCGCGAGATTTTAGTGCCGACCATGCGCAACGCGGACCTGATCATTCCCAGCAGTTTCGATCCGGAAAAAGAAGCGCCGCGGATCGGCATTTTTGAAGTCCAGGCCAAGGCCGAACTGACCGTTTTACCGGACCGGTCTCAGCTTATCAACCGCCTGTTCCGGTCCGGCGCGGAAAAAATCGCCGCCGGTATTATTCAAAAGGATATCTATTTTACGCCCAAGAACCAGAGCCTGTTGGAGAGCGGAGAGACTCTGCGTATCCGCGAAGAGAACGGCGAATATATGCTGACCTACAAAGGCCCGCGGGTGAAATCCGTCCGGGCCCGGCAGAAACCGAAAATGGAGATGCCGTTTGATAAAGAACTGTTTCCGTACGTCTACGAAACCTACGATGTCCTGGACGTTATCGAGAAAGAAAGGACCGTGTTCCGCAAAGGCGGCCTGGTGATCAGTCTGGACCATGTGCAAGGCGTGGGCGATTATATCGAGATCTCCGGACAGGTTCCGGAGCAGGAGGCGCAGATCATCGATCTTTTTCATCAATTGGGTATCGGCCGCGAACAGATCACCACGGCCAGCTACCTTGATCTCAAACAACGCTATGCCTTGCTGGAAAAATTTCGCACGCGCGAAGACCTGGCCCTGATCTTTCTCAAGGGCGGCAACCAGGGCGGAGTGCATCCCCAGCTGAAGAAAGCGATCGTCGAACGGTTGTCCGAATGGTTTGAGATCGTCGAAGGCCAGGCGCACGAGGTATCTTTCAATGAAATGCTTACCCGCTGGGGCAAGGGATACCTTTACTACCATTTTCTAAAACCGATCGAAGAGAATCCCGCGCTGGACGATGCTTTTAAACAGCAGCTGCGCCGGGCGATCGCTGAGCGCAATGAGGCCCTGTTCAACGATTGGCTTAAACAGGCGCGGATTTATGCGCATGCCGATACAGCGCTGCAGCGGGTTCTGCGTACCTATGATTACTATGCGAGCCGCGGCCAGCAGCTGATGTTGAAATTAAGACCGGGCATCCGGCTGCCCAACGGCGATAAACCGCTGCAGCAATTCGTCAAGGAAACGATTGTCGGTAAGACGTTTTGTTTCGATGCCGAGCATCCGCAGCTGCGGGCGATTGTCGCCGACGCCCTGCGCGATCAGGACATGCTTTCTTTCGTGATCGATGCTCCCCTGCGGATGTTGGACAACGCGGACGCGGGGTCGAAACGCCTGCTGTCATCGATCTTCAACGGTATCCACTGCCCGGATGCCGGAGCGGAACTTCTGGCGGAGGTGACGACGTTTACCAATCGCGATGTTCTGGCGTTTAACCAATTTTTTGAGCAGGAAGCGCGGCGTCGGACGCTGATCCATTCCGAAAAGTCCGGCAAATTTGCGGATGCGGTTTTATTAATTGAGCCGGTATTTATATCATCGGCAGGTATTCATTCTATTGAAGAGGCGATATAAATCACAGCTTATGGCGTGCAGTGGACCGAAGTCCGGGGGCGCCATTCCGAATTAAAAATAAAAAGATAAAAGGAAAAAACAAAGAACGTCCCGCCGCAGCGGGTTCCCGATGTTATTTCAGATAAAGCAGCTTCATCAGGAGCGATACTCGATACTAAACATATGATTAAAAAAATCATCGCGGCTTTCACGGTTCAGATCCTTATTATATCCAATAGCGCGTTTGCCGCAATCGGCAAAACGGAGAGCGGGTGTTTTTCCCGGATCACGACCACGCTTTCTCCGTGTGTCCAGTTGTCGGACAGTTATCTGCAGTCGTCTTTTTTGCTGGCCCAGAAAAAAGCCGTAGCCGCAAACCTGGAGTCATTTGTAAATATTTTATCAGTCTATAGCCGGGAGAGCCGTCCGGAATTGCCGATTATCCTTGAAATCGATAGTGTGCTGTTTAAGTCGTTGTTGAATGATTCCGGGTTCGCCGCGGATACGGTCATGCCCGGCAGTCCGGAAAGTTTAACCAAACTTAGAAAACTGATACAGCGGGAAAAAATAATTCTGTGCTATTCCGGGACTCACTACGGCCGCACGGTTTTTAAAATCGTACCTTTTGATTCGGATATCTCCTCCGATGAGATCGCAAGAACCGGAGAGCTGGCCGCGATCTGGGAACGGGAAATTAAGAAATTTATTCCTCGGGACGACGGGCAAACAAAAGATCGGGATGGCGGCGTTTCTTTATTAACGCAATTCGCGGGATTAACCCCCGGCGCGTTTAAGACTATCTGTTTAATCATTAAATTGTATTATGATTATCCCCATTTAAGCTTTAACTCTTTCCAGAAATACTACCTGCCGTTTCAAATCAAATTTGGACTGCCGTCATTGCCGGACGTGATCGATGCTATCGGCGAGCAGGAAAATCTGGATAAATTGGTTGAAGATTTTTACGCGGCTAAGACTAAAACCGCGGTGGAAGAGGCCCGCGCGTCTTGCGCAGTTGAAAATTTTCGCGCGCTTTCCCAGACCGCCGGATTTCAGAATTACCTGGCGGAAATGATCCAAAACTATTATACTCAAGCCGGAGCGGAGAACGGCCGGATTTTTCTTACCCTGAGCGAGTCCGTGGCCATGAAACAAAATTCCTTTATCAGCGCTTCTTTTCCATCCCATGCGTCTCAGGCGATTGCCAGTATACACACGCATTATGCCGGTCTGGCCGGTATTGCCCCGTTATTCTTTTTACCGAGCGCGGTGGATATACAGGCCGGAGTTTGCGCGGAGAATCAAAACAATGCGATATTATGGGGTGACGTAAAATTGGGATTTTATCTGACCGTGCTGGACGACCAAGATTCAAAATTAAATGAAATTATCTATGAAAGGTTAAGAAATGAAGCGCTGGGTAAACCGGTGGACGATTTCCCCCTGGAAAGATATCGTCAAAACACGCACAATTATAAGTATTATAAACTTATTCCGCAGGGAAACCGGCTGAGAAAAGGCATAGCTTTCAGCTATGCTCTTGAAGAAGTCCCGTATCCGGATGAGGCTTTGGCAGAAATAATGCAAAGCCTGCCGGAAGTGAACCAAAGAATCTGGTCTGTCTGGAAAGATGAACAGAAATGGACGATGCTGGAGGAAAGCAGCGGGGACAATCAGCTGGAATTTCTAAAAGCCGAGCGGGAAAGAATCCTCGGCGCGGGTTTAACCGAAGAAGCGATACAAAACCCCTATCCGGAGCATCTGAAAGATTTATTTGATTCGGAACTGCGGAGTTTTATGCTGGAGCGCGAAACCAAAGCCAGAAAACTGCGCATCGAAATTTTAGACCGCCTGATCGAAAAACAGGTTCCCCGGCCGGAGTCCGGTTCTAACGCTTATTTACCGGAACAATCTATTTGAACGGTATTCCCTTTAGATAATCGGTCC
The DNA here is from genome assembly GCA_028718845.1 of Candidatus Omnitrophota bacterium. Taxonomy (GTDB): domain Bacteria; phylum Omnitrophota; class Gorgyraeia; order B26-G9; family B26-G9; genus JAQULA01. The sequence goes on along the minus strand of JAQULA010000051.1, from coordinate 4,396 downwards.
TAAACCCAAACTTCTTACCCTTGACCTCCGCTTTTTTCTTGTCTGTCGACTGGGGCCGGGTACCGTTGACGATATTTGACCTGCGACCTTGTGTATTTTGGCGTTTTTGGGTATTTCCCTTCGGAATCTCATGCGGATATCTTTGATTTAAGGGACTGGACACGGAGAAACGGTAAAAAAGGTAAGCGGTAGCGCAGTCCGTACCGGTTTAAAAGGTAAGGGCAAGGGGTTCAAAGACGATTGACGTAGCCTGGGACGATACGGGCATCGCAACCGACAATCGCTGCCGTAACTTGCTGGGCTTGCAAAAGTCTCTTCGTTTTCGTATTATTCTGATAGCATTTGCATTTCCCCATTCCTGCCTCTATAATAAACTTAAGGTTTTTGGGAACTTTTTAACTTCGAGAATGTCTAACCATGCGGAAGGTTAAAATGTTTGGTAATCATTAACGAGGAGGGGTTTATGAAGCAGGTGGCAATTGGGGTAATGATCGTGGTGTTGATGGGCGGTACGGCGCTGGCCGGGGAATATAAGAGCACGGCGGACCAGCAGAAAAATATCGCGGTAACGATTTACAATAGTAATTTGGGCTTGATCAAGGATACGCGCGCGGTCCAGCTGGCCAACGGTATCCAGGAAGTACAATTCATGGACGTGGCCAGCCAGATCAATCCGGTGACGGTGCATATAAAATCGTTGAGTACGCCGGATAAGTTAACCGTTCTGGAGCAGAATTACGAATACGACCTGCTTAATCCGCAGAAACTGCTGGATAAATACGTGGGTAAATCGGTAAAGCTGATCGATAAAAACTATTATACCGACAAGGAAGAGGTTTTTAACGCGGAACTTCTCAGCAATAATAACGGTCCGATTTACCGGATCAACAATGAAATCCATCTTAATGCCCCGGGCCGGATTATTCTGCCGGAAATCCCGGAAAACCTGATCGCCAAGCCCACCCTGGTGTGGCTGCTCGATAATAAAAATCCCAAGGCGCAGGAAATCGAGGCATCGTATTTAACTTCCGGAATCAGCTGGAAAGCGGATTATATTGCCGTAGTCGCCAAAGATAACAATCAATGCGACGTCAGCGGCTGGGTGACTATTGATAATCGCAGCGGGGCGGCGTATAAAGACGCGAAGGTGAAGCTGGTTGCCGGAGATGTGAACCGGGTTCACGAAGAGAGATTCGGCGACCGGGTGATGATGAAAAGTGCGCTGGCCGAAGCGCCGAAACAGCAATTTAATGAAGAGTCGTTTTTCGAGTATCATTTGTACACCCTGCAGCGCCAGGCGACGATAAAGGATAATCAGACCAAACAGATTGAACTGCTGAATGCCGTGAATATTCCGATCAAAGAACATTTAGTGTATTACGGCGCGGATTATTATTTCCGGAACCGTTATAACGGCGAAATGCAGTCTCGGCAGAAGGTGGGGGTGTTTCTTGAGATCGAGAATAAGGAACAGAATAATCTGGGCATGCCTCTTCCGGCCGGGACGATCCGCGCGTATAAACAGGACAGCGAAGGAAGCCTGCAGTTTATCGGCGAAGACCGGATCGATCATACCCCCAAGGACGAGAAGATAAAAATAAAAATGGGCGATGCTTTTGATGTGGTCGGAGAACGCAAGCAGACTGATTATAAAATTCTCAGCCGCAATGCCATGCAGCGGTTCGATACCGAGCAGGAATGGGAAATTACTTTGCGCAATCATAAGGATAAAGCCGTGGAAGTGGAAGTGGTTGAGCCGATCCCCGGGGATTGGCGGATCATCAGTGCCTCGCAGCAGTATAATAAAACCGATTCGAGTACGGTAAAATTTACGGTGAAATTAGATAAGGACGAGACAAAAACGGTTACGTACCGGGTTATGATCAGATATTATTAATAGCGTACAGCGGTTACGGAGAGCGATTAGTAAAAACATTTTGAGATAAACACGGATGGGTGGAAGAGGAAAACGACAGGCGGCGGATGCCGCCTGTTTGCTTTTACCGGTTGTAAGATATAAAGTTATGAGGTATACTTTATTGGGTAATTTTTAAAAGAATTTAATATATAATTAAGTACTAAATGCCATGAAAAATATGAAGTTAGGAAAGAAATATCTTACTGCCATTGTCGCAATTAGTTTAGTTGCGGCTCTTTTATTCCCGGATGCCGGGACCGCGCCGGACCTTCGGCAGGTGAACGTTTCGGTCAATGAAAACCTTGCCCCGCATATTAACCTCAATGCCGCGTTATTTATCGATGCGTTCAATCGGCCGGGAGATGTTTTTGTTCCGGATGCTACCGTAGATGCATTGACCGGAGTTTTTAACTGGGACGGGAATATCGCGGCAGAGGTGACCCACAGTATCGTACTTTTTCTGCAGACGCGCGGCCGGGGGAAAAGCACGGATGATATCATTGCGGCGTCGAAAATGAAAAAGGGTGATTTTTTTATTAAACAGATCTATGTGTTCAACCAAGGCGCAGCGGTTTCGGTCGTGGATCGCAACAACGCGATTTTACGTTTTACTCTGCTTAACGGGCGATTATTATTTCAGGAGATCGGAAAGTCCAACCGGGGAAATATGTCTTATCCGGATCAGTCGAAACTGGTATCGTTATCGAACTATCTCGATGGGGGGATCGGGTATCTTATCCGTCAGGAAGGGATCGCGATCGGCGACTTGGACCGGTTGTTCTGGGCTATCCCGGAGAGCAGTTTCTTTTATACCGCCGAAGGCAATGTCCGGCAGATCTTCGACGATGAGATGTATTTCATCCTTTCGACGATCAATGACAGTCTGTTGAAAAGCGGTATCCAGCCGGCCGATGATCTGGAATTTAAAAATGATTTTATGCGGGATCTGGGATCAATGGACCAGCGAAACGGTGTGCGCCTGAGATTGAACCTGGATCAGCGGGTGAAAGATCACCGGATCCTTTTCCGGGCCATGTCCCCGGAACCGGATGAGTTCCTGGTTTTCCTGGCGCGGGACGCGATCAGCGCGCATGAATTTTTTCATTATATGCAGGTATTGTCCGGATTATCGGTCAAGAAAAGCGGCATCGTGTATTATCCGGGATTGCCGCAGCGATTGAAGCTTAGTAATCATGCCGAAGATGCCGAGTTGATCCATGCCCAGCAGCTGGTGACGAAAATTTTCGAAGAAACGAAAAATGAGCTCGGGTTCGCTAAATTGTCGGTATTGAAGGAAAAGCCGGATGAGACCGTCGCGGACCAGCGGCGTTATGAAGAGTTTGTCTCCCGGTTCCGGGAGAGAATTTTTACGGCGATTAAAACCGATGCTAAGTTCGCTAAAGAAGCGGCGTTTATTTATGCACAGTTGAAAAGAGTCGGGGCGGTCGGGTATAAAAAAATCCGGATCGTCGATCTGAACGCTTCCGGTAAAACGGCGTTATATGTAAAATGCGTCTTCGATTATTTTTTCGACAAGGGAAAGGGCGATATCGATAGTAGCCGGGTGTTTGTCGGCAATGGCAGAGGGCATGACATCGGACTGCCGAAGGTCCGTCATTATTTTCCCAATCTTACGGTGAAATTTCCCGATGTCATGTGGCCGTTCCAAATGAACGGGCGGGACCGGGCCCGGGGGGATGTGCATTTCGGCGCGATCAAATCAAGGTATTTGTCCGTGCTGCACGTGTATCATAGTCTGCGGCTTTTTAACGAAGCCGTGGAGTATTTTAACGAGTTACAATCGGAGGAAGCCATGGAAGTCCCGGAAAATATAATGACAATGACAAAGCAGTCGTTCATGGATGCGTACAATAGAAATCACGGCGCTTTTCGTCCGGGTTTTTTTGGCGCCGATAAAGCGGCGGTGAGTGAAAAGCTGAACGAGTGGTTTGGTGAGAATAACTGGAAACTAAGCTACCTCGTGGGCGGAAAACTGGTGAGCCGGGAAGAGACCCTTCAATTATATGAAGACGCGTATGTGGAATATTTCAGAGCGAATCCCGAGCCGCTGGAGTGGCTGCTGGCCGAGGCCAAAGATGTGTATGACAACGCGTTGAGTAATGTCGGGCGGATGGATTATGCCGACCAGGAAACGCCGGACAATCATTATCATGACATTGCGATACGCCGGGCGGTAAAGCGGCTGGGGCGGTCATTCCAGGGGGAGCGACTGATCCAGATCCGCGGTCCGCAAAGCGAAGGATATTTTTTAAATCCGGGGTATGTTCCGTTCCATCGTCCGGAGTTGATCATTCAGCCGCAATTAGCCGGGTGGTGGAAACCGTATTCAATCGAGGGATTTTATCAGAGTGCCAAAGCGATCATCCTGATGTCTGCCGCGGTTGAGCCGCAAACGAATGAGGATATCCGGCCGGCGTCAGCCGTCAACGAGTCAATATAAGCGGTCCGTTTCCTGCC
>JAQULA010000050.1 GCA_028718845.1 Candidatus Omnitrophota bacterium | reverse complement strand
TGGCGCAACGGGTCGGTAGCGCCGTGCGTAACCATCCGATTATTTATCTGAAAAATCACGGGCTTCTGACGGTGGGGGCAACGATTGCCGAAGCGTTTATGCGGACGCTGATCTCCGAGCAGATGGCGAAGATGCAGGTTATCTCCCTGATGATCGGTAAGAAAATAAACAGTATCGGGCGTCACCGGAAACAACAGTTATTAGCCGCGACACTGCGCCGGTAGTGCCGTTAATGGCGAGGCTATCTATCCATGCTTGATGCAAAGCTTGATGAACGAATCCGCCGCGCGACAAACTTCCAATCATCCGACCGTATCCCGGTATGCGATTTCATCGACCACGATAAAATTTTCCATTATTTTTCTCCCGCGGATTGCGCAACTTTGCCGGGAAAAATAAAAGCCTATCACGAGCTCGGGGTTGATATTTGCTGGCGTTTCGAACGCCGGCGGGACCGCCGCCTGGATGGAGTGTGGAGCCGGATGCAGAGGTTCGCGCTGCGGCGTCCGCGCTACTCGGTATTGGATAAGGAAGAGCTGGAGAGTGAATTTGCCGATTATCGGCAGCAGCAGCAGATGTTTGAACCGTATACCTATCTGGCAATGACGGCGGAAGGGTGTTTGAGTGTCGCTTACCGGAATCTCGGATTTGAAGAATTCAGTAAAAAGATGTATACGGAATTGATAGAAATAGAGCGGCTCATCGAAATTTATGCCGAAAATCTGTATATGCGGGCCCAGGAGTTTGCCCGCCAGGAATTGGGAATGTTATTTTTTATCAAAGACGATATTGCTTTTGATAAAGGGCTTATCTTTTCGCCGGGTTTTTTACGGCAGCAGTGGCTGCCGCGGATCAAAAATGCGATAGCGCCGCTGAAAGAGAAAAATATTAAAGTAATTTTACATTCAGCCGGTAATATAAGCGACCTTATCCCCGACCTGATCGATGCCGGCATTGACGGCATTCATCCGATTGATCGCGAAGCGGGCATGGATATCGCGATGATTAAGAAAGAGTTTGCTAAATCGCTGTTGTTATTCGGGAATGTTTCATTATTAAACCACAGTAATGCCGATATTCATGAGCAAACCCGGATATGCCTTGAAACTATCTCTTTAGATGGAGGTTATTTTATCGGATCCTGCTCCGGAATAACAAAAAATGTTTCCTTCCAAGGAAGCCTGTCATTTTTTTCCGCAATAAAAGAATTCACAAGACATTAAAAACAAACAAGATAAATTAATAAATTGTTAGTTATTAATCAATTTGTAAAAGTTGTTAATATATGATATAATATGTTCGGAAGGGGAAAGCGAAAATGGATTTTTTTTGCATACTTATTAAAAAGATTATAAATAGAAATAAAATATGCAAAATAACGCTTTTCGCTTCATTTTTTATTTTAATTTGTTTCAATGGAATAATGTCCCCGGTATTTGCGGAAACCCTGGATGAGGTAATTACCCAGGTGAGCCGGGATTACAGTATTAATGAAGCTGTAATTTATAAAATAATTGAGGCGGAAAGCAATTTTGATCCACAGGCGGTAAGTTATTGCAATGCCCGGGGGTTGATGCAGGTTACTCATAATACCTGGGATTGGATTTGCCGGGAATATTTGCATGTTGCCTGGGATTTCGATGATTCCGCGTTTGATCCGGAAAAGAATATCCGGGTCGGGACCCGTTTTTTGAAATGGATCGCCGATTACCTTGACGACCATACCGGTCAACTTAATGATTCAAAAGAACGGTTGCTTCTGGCTTGCTATAATGCCGGTCCGGGAGCGGTTCGCAACTACGGATTTCGTATCCCGCCTTATGAAGAAACGCAGCGCTATGTGCAAAAGATCAGCGAACCGGCACAATAACTGCCGGGCCCGTGCAAACTGAAAATTGCTCATCGAACGCAATGATCTTTCCCCGTCCCTGGCGGAAAATATTGGTTTTTGGCCGCCGGTGTGCTACAATACAATCCACTGTATTTTTATTAATCGGCGTTTATCCCGAAATGCGGGCCGGAAATTCGGAAAATTGTTATTGAATTGCGGAGGGAATGGTGTATAATGAGCAATGACGGGACCTTATATATTGTTTCTACGCCAATCGGAAATTTAAAAGATATCTCATTGCGGGCAATAGAGGTTTTGTCCGCGGTTGATATCATTGCGTGCGAGGATACCCGCCGCACGCTGATATTGCTGAACAATTTTCAGATAAAAAAAACACTGATTAGTTATTACGAATATAATAAAGTAAAACGAACCGATACTATTATCGGGTATTTGAAGAGCGGAAAGAGCGTCGCGTTGGTTAGCGATGCCGGGACTCCGGGGATTTCCGACCCGGGGTGCAGTCTTATCCGTAAGGTTTTGGATCTGGGGTTACCGGTTGACGTTATCCCGGGGGCGAGCGCGTTGACTATGGCGGTGGTTATTTCCGGGATGCCGACGCATCGGTTTGTGTTTGAGGGTTTTTTGCCGGTGAAGTCCGGGGCGCGAAAAAGGATTTTAGAGGCCTTGAAAAATGAATCGCGCACGATTGTTTTTTATGAATCACCGCATCGCATCGTGAGAACCCTGGAAGAAATACGCGCGGTGATGGGAAACCGTCCGGTAGCGGTGTGCCGGGAGTTGACGAAGAAATTCCAGGAGATCCGCCGGGAACATGTTGACGATGCGCTGGAGCATTTTAAAAACAATGAACCCAAAGGTGAATTTGTTATCGTGCTCCAGCACGAGATGATAAAAAAAGAAAGGGGCAGTTATGAGCGAGATTCGCAAACACGTGATTTTATTGATGGAGGACGATGAGGTATTGCGGCGATATCTTGCGAAACTTTTGCGTGCGGATAAATTCGATGTTTTGGAAGCGGGAAGCGTTAAAGAAGCTATCGAATGCGCGCAGACTCCTTATTTGAATTTGGTGGTTGCCGATTTGAAAATGCCTGACGATACGGCAATCGGCATGATGAAAAAACTGTCGGAATTGCATATCGATATCCCGGTGATTATTATTACCGCTTTCGGGGAATGGGAGACGTATCTGGAGGCGTTGGATTTGGGGGTATGCGATTATTTGAATAAACCGATCGAATACGCGGAGTTCAAGGAAAAGATCAATTCGGTTTTGGCGAAAAATGCAAAAAGGAAACGCACGAAATAACCATATGGATTTATTCCCGCGATGGTCGTTCCGTTTGTCCGCCGTCTCTCATAGGTAAACGTAATAAAATCATGAAAAATTGCGCAGTGTTCTGCTCGGGGTTTGGTTCCAACCTGCAAGCGCTTATTGCGGCCGTAAACCGGGGCCGGATTCCGGCGCGGATCGCTTTAGTCGTGAGCGATTGTGTCGATGCCTATGCTTTGGTCCGGGCGAAAAAAGCCGGGATTCCCATCCTGGCGGTGGACCGGTCGGAATTTAAAACCCGGGAAGATTACGACGCCTATATTATCCGCCGGTTAAAAAAACAAGCGATTGATTATGTGATCCTTGCCGGCTATATGCGTATTATCGGACCGCGGTTCGTCAGTTGTTACAAGAATAAAATCGTCAATATCCATCCGGCTTTGCTGCCTTCGTTTAAAGGGGTCCACGGAATCAAGGATGCGTTGGCGTACGGCGTTAAAATAACCGGGGTGACGGTTCATTTCGTCGATGCGGAATTGGATGCCGGCCCGATTATCCTGCAGGGAGCGGTTGCGGTGAAAGCGGATGATACCGAAGATTCCCTGGCGCGGCGGATCCATCGTCTCGAGCATCGGTTGTATCCGGAGGCAGTGCGTCTGCTGGTTCAAAATAAATTGTCGGTTAAGGGGCGGAATGTTTTGATAAGGAGATAAAATGGGTGATTCTGGCCGGATTCATTTTGGGACCTCGGGATGGCGGGCGATTATTGCGGACGAATTTACTTTTGAGAATGTTCGTTTAGTCACTCAGGCGATTGCCCGGACGGTAAAAACCGGCCGGCGTATTCCGGGGCTGATTGTCGGTTATGATACCCGGTTTCTTTCGGAACAATTCGCGCGGTGCTGCGCCGGCGTACTTGCCGCCGCTAATATTAAGGTCTTACTGACCAACCGCGATACTCCGACCCCGGTTATCGCGTTCCATATTATTAATAAACAGTTATCCGGCGGCATAAATTTTACCGCCAGTCATAATCCTCCGGAATACAATGGGATAAAATTTTCACCGGCTTATGGCGGTCCGGCTCCCCAGGAAGTCACCTCGGAGATCGAACGCAACATTGCCGTATTGCGGGCGGCGGCATGGCAGCCGGGGGCGGTCAAGGACGCGGATTCCTTGATCACCACGTTTGATCCCCGCCAGGAATATCTTAAACGGATGCGATCGCTGGTGGATCTGAAAACAATCAAAAAAGCGAAAATGAAAATCGCCGTGGATTGTTTGTATGGAACCAGCCGGGGATATATCGACTCATTGCTTGAAGGGCAATGCCGTACGCTGACGATGTTCAATGATTATCCCAATCCGCTGTTCGGAGGTTTTCCTCCCGAGCCTGATGTGCACTATATTCCGAAAATGATAACCCATGTCCGCCGGAATGCGTTTCATCTCGGGCTTGCCTGCGACGGGGATGCCGACCGGTTTGGTATCGTAGACCGGGGAGGTTTTTTTCTTACCCCTAATGAGGTTTTTACCCTGTTGTTTTATTATCTTTTACGGCACCGCGGGAAAGCCGCTAAAGTCGCGCGGACGCTGGCAACAACCCACATGATCGATGCGATCGCGCGCGCTGAAGGCGTGGAGGTAATCGAGACTCCGGTGGGGTTTAAATATATCGGAGAGGCCTTGCATCAGGGGGATTGCCTTATCGGCGGAGAAGAGTCCGGCGGGTTGTCCATCCAGGGGCATGTCCCGGAGAAAGACGGGATTCTGGCGTGCCTGTTGATCGCCGAGATGGTTGCGCGGGAAAAGAAAAGCCTGCGGGATATTTTGAATTCTTTATATAAACGTTACGGTTATTTCTATTCCGGCCGGATCAATGTGCGGGTAACGCCGGAAGAGAAAGAGGCTTTGCTTGAACGTCTGAAAAAATTGGTCCGGCAGGAAACCTTTGCCGGCATAGCCATAACCAAAAAAAATTTCACCGACGGGTACAAACTGATATTCGCCGAAAATTGCTGGGTAATGTTCCGTCCGTCGGGGACCGAACCGGTCGTGCGCTGTTATTTTGAAGCCGATTCAAAAAGGAAATTAGCGCATTTGCATAAGCAGGTTGTCGCGTTTATTCGCGGATAACCGGATTTAATAATAGTTGACTTTTGAAAATATTAGTTGTATAGTTAACGATATATTCGGCATTAATGCGAGGGAAATGGGTGAAAAAAACATCAACCATTGTTGTGCTATTTTTTTTTATTTTGTCGATAACTGTACCCGGCTGGGCGCAGGACAAGATAAAACTTAAATATGATTTCCAGGTCGGCACAAAGCTGAATTATCGGATGAGCGTCGACGGCGATGTTCTGATCGAGATTGCCGGCAATCAGGGTGCGGCGATGTCGAAAAATGCGGCCAGGATGCAGGGATTGTTTAATTATACCCATGAAGTGGCTGCGCGTAATGACGACGAAAAGACGGTGACCCTGAATATTGCCTATGGCAAATCATACATGAATACCATAGTCAGTAATAACGTGGTGCCGAATCCGGATGTGCCTCAGCTGGAAGGAAAAGTAGCGGTTGTAACCGTTAGCGAAAACGGAGACATTAAAGATTATCGCTTGCCTCAGGGCTTGCCGCCGGCACTGCAGAACGCCGATTTTAAAAAAATGTTTACGGATTTTCCCGCTCGTGAACTGCGCGTCGGGGAGAGTTGGTTCAGTAATGTGAAAACGGTTGATGATAATAACGCCGATTTTACCGTTACCAACAGCGCCGATACGACCTACACGGTCATGGGAATAGAGAAAAAAGGCGCTTATGAATGCGTGAAGGTGGAAATCGCGGCGACAACGGTTTCCTCGACAACCTCGAAAAAGCCGGAATTGATCATCAACGGCGCGGTTGAAGGCAGAGTCGAAGGGGTAATTTTTTTCGAACTTAAACACGGGTTTGTGGTTTATTCGCAGTTACGCACCCGGATCAGCAATAAAGTAGTTAACGGCGAAAACATTATCGACCTCAGGACCGGTGAGAAAAAACAATCACCGCTGATAACGACCACTGTCGATACCGATATGAATACGGTTACGGAATTATTATAACAGCATGAATTGTTTCAGTTAGGAAGGAGTAGAATCGTGGGATACGCAATAGAGAAAATTAAAGCACGTCAAATCCTGGATTCCCGGGGTGTGCCGACGATAGAAGTTGATGTTTATACGCAGGATAATGTACTGGGACGGGCGGCGGTGCCTTCCGGGGCCTCGACCGGTGAACATGAAGCGATCGAGCTGCGTGACGGAGACAAGAAGCTTTTCCTGGGCAAAGGCGTGATGAAAGCGGTTAATAATGTTAATAACGTTATTGCTCCCCGCTTAAAAGGCATGGATGTAACCGCGCAATGTGTTATCGACGCGTTTTTGATCGAACTTGACGGTACCCCGAATAAAAGCAAATTAGGGGCCAACGCGTTGCTGGGGGTTTCGCTGGCCTGCGCACGCGCGGCAAGCCAGGCGCTGGGCATGCCTTTATACCGTTATATCGGCGGCGCGCATGCACGGGTATTGCCGGTTCCGATGATGAACATATTGAACGGCGGTTTACACGCGGATAATAACCTTGATTTACAGGAATTTATGATCATGCCTGCGGGCGCGGAAACGTTTTCACAGGCGTTACGCATGGGCGCGGAAGTGTTTCAAAACCTGAAAGCGATCCTGAAGAAAAAAGGATTGAGTATTTCAGTCGGTGATGAGGGCGGGTTTGCCCCCAGCCTTAAGTCCAATGAAGAGGCGATCGTATTGATTCTCGAAGCGATCAAAACCGCCGGATATGCCGCCGGTAAAGATGTGTTTATCGCTTTGGATGCGGCCTCCAGTTCTTTTTTTCAAAACAAGAAATACGTGCTCAACGGAGAAGCCAAGCCGTTACAGTGCGATGCGGCAAAGATGATCGATATTTACGCGGGCTGGATCAAAAAATATCCGATTATTTCGATCGAAGACGGATTGGCCGAAGATGACTGGTCCGGGTGGAAATCGCTTACGGACCGGCTGGGCGAGAACGTACAGCTGGTGGGCGATGACCTGTTCGTCACCAATACTAAACGCCTGAGTATGGGGATTGAAAAAGGCGTGGCGAATTCAATCCTGATCAAGGTTAATCAGATCGGGACGCTGACGGAAACCCTGGAAGCGATCGCTATGGCGAAGAATGCCGGCTATTCCTCGGTCATCTCGCATCGTTCCGGAGAAACGGAAGATGTGACCATTGCCCATCTGGCCGTGGCGACCAATGCCGGACAGATCAAGACCGGGTCGGCATCACGTTCGGAACGTATCGCCAAATATAATGAGTTGCTTAGAATCGAAGAAGAACTGGGAAGTGCCGCCCGTTATTTCGGCGCGGAAATAAAAAAACGGTTTCAATGAAGCTCGCCCCTGAAGCCCGGGGCAGGAGCGGAATCCCGCAGATTTGCTCTTAAAATCGGGCGTGGATAAAGCGATGGTGTCATGAAATTAACGCTGGGTAAGGCAATAATCGCGGCGGTGGTTATCGTGATTGTGTTTTTCCCGACGTATTCAAAAATTCACCAGCTTCGTTTAAAAGACGCGGCGCTGACTCAGAAAACAGAATACCTGTCCAGGCAGAATCAGCAGCTGGCCGAAGAGATTGAAATGTTAAAAACAGATCCTGTCTATATAGAAGAAGTTGCACGGGAAAAACTCAAGGTTGCCCGGGAAAACGAGATTGTGTTCCGGGTCATCGATGGTGTTGAAGAATAGTATGGGCGATAACGGTTTTAAAATCGGCGACAGTGTTGAAGCGGTTGTGACTAAGATCCAAAATTTTGGTGCGATTGTAACATTAAAAAATAACACCCGTGGATTAATTCATATCTCGCAGGTTTCCGATGACTTTGTAAAGGATATCAACGATTACCTGAAAGTCGGAGACCGGGTTACGGCCCGGGTGAAAAAAGTCGGCGCTGACGGTAAGCTGGATTTGACGCTGCGAAAAAAGAAAGCGGCTGCTGCGGCTCACAACGAAAAAGAATTCCGTTTTTCCTCTTTGCAGGAAAAGATGGATGAGTTTTTGAAAAAATCCGGCGGGCCTAATATTGGTGATACCGGCAGCAATACTGAAAATAATAAATAATAGTGCGGGGTGGAGCAGCCTGGTAGCTCGTTGGGCTCATAACCCAAAGGTCGGCAGTTCAAATCTGCCCCCCGCTACCAATTTTAATCAAGACGCAGAATCCCGGTTGTTTTCGCCGGAATACGGCGGTAAGCCGGGGACAAATGCGGAGCAGATTACCACCGGCTTTGAAACCGCCAGAGAGTCCCATGAAATTTGACGAACGTGTCGATATAAAACACTGGCAAAACATCCAGGATGTTTTTTCCTCGATTGTCGGGCTCTCATTGCGGACGGTTGACCGAAATGGTGAAATCATCGTTCGCCCATCAAATATCCCCGTAATTTGCGCAGAACCGGTTTCGGAATCCTCGGCGGCACGGGAAAAATGCTGTCAATGGTATCCGAAATTGGCGGCAAGCCTTAATAAAACACAATCCGACCGACGACAGGAACATGTTTGTCCGATGGGGCTGGAAAATTTCAGTATGCCGATAGTTTTTAATAACACGGAAACGGTGTACCTGATTGCCGGTCCTTTGGTATATGGCGGTAGTTCTAAAGATATCCGGATTACCGAACGTATCCGGGAATCCGGGGTTGATGAACAAAAATTTTTTGATGGATTCAATCGTTTGCCGTCTATGCGGGGAGCGGATGTGGAACGCATGTGCGGATTCCTGCATTCGATCGTTAAGTTTATGTCTTCTCTGGAAACCTATGGACAGCAGATGGATGACGGGGTGTTTCTGTTCGAAAAAGATAAAGTCAGCAACCTGTTGAAGGCATTTCTGGAAGCGGCGATGAAACTGTGCGAGGCCGAACGCGGTTCCGTAATGGTTTTTGAAAAAACTACCCAGGAGTTATCGATAAAAGAAGCTACGGGGCTTAGTGAAGATATTATTCAAACCACTAAACTGAAGCCGGGAGAAGGATTGGCCGGTTTAACTATAGAACGACGCAAAGCGTTGTTTTTAAATGATCAATTGTCGGACCGGGAGTTGCGTCTGCGTATGCGTAAGCCGAAAATCACTTCGGCATTTGTCATTCCGGTTTTTTATAAAAATGATGTGCTGGGAGTTATCAGTGTTTGCACGGCCAAGAAACCGAATAATTTTTCCGACAAGCTGATGGAATTATTGAATGAATTGGTCAGCATGGCCCTGGAAAAGATAACTCTGAAGTAGGTAAATACTTGATTTTTAACCGGCATTGTTTTACAATAAAACCTCATTTGGCCTGCACCGATTTATTCTGAATTTGTGGAAAAGTGACGAAGATTTATATCGATTAACTGGCGGCGTAGCTTGAGCCTGGTTGGAGTCCCGCCAAAATGCGGCGGGATTAATTCGCAGCCGGCAAAAGCCTATAGTTTACGCTCATACGGTTCGCGTAAACTATCTGCTC
>JAQULA010000049.1 GCA_028718845.1 Candidatus Omnitrophota bacterium | reverse complement strand
GATTAGGCACGCGGTTAAGCCGCAGACGCGCCATCGTCGACTCAACGATCCCCACGACGAAGGCCAGGCCGAACATCCCCGCCAGAAGAATAAGCATGTCCAGGGCGGGATTCCCGGTTTGCATCGGGATAAGGATCTGAACGACAATACCCATAAAAATAAACAGTTTTACGGCCGCGGCATAAAGCATGTAGGCCAAATCCACGCCGCTGTAATCAAGGATCATCACCTCGTGGATCATCGTCAACTCCAGATGGGTCTGCGGGTCATCCACCGGGATCCGGCAGTTTTCCGCCAGCAATAAAATAAACATACTGGCCACCACCAGCAGCAGCGCCGGCCCCATCAGTATCCAGGACATCGGAATATCCGCTCCGATCAGGTGCGAAAGCGAACTGTTCTGGGCCAGCAAGGCCAGAGTAATAAGGTTCATGAACAAGGCCAGTTCCGACAAACAGGAAAAGAACGCTTCCCGGCTGGCACCCATCCCCTCCATGCTGTACCCGGTATCCAAGGCAGCCGTGATCATAAAAAAACGCGCCAGCCCTAAAAGATAAACGACCAGGATAATATCGCCGTTAAACTGCACCGGCGCTTTCAAAATGCCGAAAGGCAATATCAGCGCGGCGGCCAGGGTGGCCGCGAATACCACGCAGGGAGCGGCCCGCGAAACCCAGGTCGTGGTTTGACTGTACACGCATTGCTTGCGAAAAAGTTTGATCAGATCAAAATAGGGCTGAAATACCGACGGCCCGCGTTTCCCGGAAAAAAACGCCTTCACCCGGCTGATCGCGCCGAGAAAAATCGGCGCCAGCAGCAGAACCACCAGCAAATGCATTACGATTGAACATCCTGCGCTAAATTGAGACATAAGCTCCTTAAAAAAGTCACACTCAGACCATAGTCCACAGTCCACGGTCCACAGTTTAGCCTATGGCTAATGGCTGATAGCTTATAGTTTAAAACAATAGACTATTAGCTATTAGCGGTTTTCTTACTTTTTACTTTTTACTTTTACCTTTTTACTTAACCGTGGTCCATGGTCCGCAGTCCGTGGACTGCGTTTACCGCATCTTCCACATCAGCAAAAATATCAAAAATACAAAGATGTACAACAGATACATCTGGGTATGACGAATCCGGCTGTTATCGATTTTTTCGGCCAGGTTGATCATTGTCCCCAACAGCGGCCGGAACAGTTTTTCTTCCGAGGCATCGTGCACGGATGAGGAAACATGCGCCTTTGCCGGCACTACCCCGCTTACCTGTCCGCCGTGGCGGTGATACAGCATAATGTGCTTAAAAAAACCGATGATCGGCAGGGCGAATGATGACGACGTATACTGAAACCGCGGCAAGCATTGGCTAAATCCGCACTGCCAGGTCTCGCCCACCGGCATTGCCCCCGGCCCCAAAATCAAACGGCGCAGTCCCGCCAGCACCAGGATCAGGACCAGCAGCCCAAACCCGCCCTTGATAATCGGCTCTAACGGCGCCAGCGCTATTTCCCGGCTGATGATCATACTGCCGGCCCGGGTTAAATACGCGCCTCCGGAAAATACGGTCGAAGCAATTCCGGAAGGGACCAGGCCAATGCCCACGCACAAACCGGCCAATACCGCCATCGCAAAAAACATCGCCGGTGATAATTCCCCGCCAGCGGAATTTTCCAGGGCGGGTACAACCGATCGCGCCCGGCCGAGAAAAACCGTTCCATACACCTTGGTAAAACAGGCCAGGGCTAAAACCCCCATCAGGGCCAAGGCCATGATCCCGGCCGCGCAGGCAACAATACCGTAAACGGAAAAATTCAACAGTCCTTGAAATAAGCCGTAATAAATGAAAAATTCGCTGATAAATCCGTTAAATAACGGCAGACCGCAAATCGAAAGCGCTCCGATTAAAAATAAAAAAGCGGTCCGCGGCATGGTCCGGGCTAATCCGCCTAAAAGATCAATTTCACCGGTATGGGTCCTCTGGATCACCGCTCCCGCGCCCAAAAACAACAGCCCTTTAAACAAGGCATGGTTTACAACATGCAACAGCGCCCCGGCAAACCCGATCACCGCGATAACCGGTACCTGATAAACGCGGCCCAACACTCCCAACCCCAGGCCGACGGCAATGATCCCGATATTCTCAATACTGTGATAAGCCAGCAGTTTCTTCAGTTCATGCTGTCCCAGGGCGTATAAAACCCCCATGAGCCCGGACACGATGCCGATGCCAAGCAAAACATACCCGCTCCATACCGGCAGTCCCGCGATCATCCAGATCACCCGGCAGATACCGTAAATTCCGGTCTTGATCGCGATCCCGGACAACAACGCGGAAACATGCGTCGGCGCGGCCGGATGCGCGTGCGGCAGCCAGATATGCAGCGGTAAAAATCCGGCCTTAACCCCGAAGCCCAGCAATGCCAGGACAAAAATCGTTCCCGCCGCAACCGGAGAAAAAGTCGTCCGCGCGATAACTTCGAAATCCATCGATCCCGCGGCCGCGGACATCAGGAAAAACATCAGGAATAAACAAAATGTCCCGCAATGCGTGGCAATTAAATAAAGAAACCCCGCTTTGCGCACGGAGGATTTTTCATCGTGGAAAACAATCAGGAAAAACTGGCAGATCGACATCAGCTCCCAGGCTCCGAGGAAAAGGATCACATTATTCGCGGTGACAAGCATTACAAAAGAAACCGCCAGGAGCAGATAAAAGAAAGTATGCGCGGCTAAAGATTTATGCTCTTGTTCCCGGCGCATATAACCCACGCCGTAGATCCCGGAACACCCCGCCAGGATAATGATGGCAAACAGGAAAATAATACTCAACGGGTCGAGTTTCAGGGAAAACTCACCGTAAGGAACCTGCCAGGGCAATCGAAAAATAGTTTCCATATCTCGCTTTCTCGCGGCTCGCCGCTCGAATGGTCCACGGACAATAGACCACGGTCCACAGTAAAAAAAAGTTATGAGTTACAAATTACACGCATTGCCCACTCGTCACTGCCGTTACTTCCTTATTCCTAACAAGCGAAGCGCCTGTCCGCCGTGTTTTACGGCGGGAGTGATCTTCTCTCTTCCTTCGAGTACTGTGGTCCGTGGTCCATAAGCTGTGGTCAGCTTCTGCTATTTGCTACTCGCCGCTTTCCGTAAGCGGATCGATCTTCGACTCCGCGATTTGAAATGCCGCGATGATGTCTTCTTTTTTGGCCCGGGAGGCCAACACCGATATAACCGCTTTATCCTGCAGGCAAAATGCCAGCCGGGATAAAAGCGCCAAATGCCCTTTCACCGAAGCGGACAATATCACGAATACCGTATGCACGTTTTGTTTATCCGGAGCGGAAAAATTGACCGGTGTCGCCAAAAAAAACAATCCGATCTTCGGCGATACTCCGGCCAATGCCACCGGGTGCTTCACATGGGGGATGGCAATCCCCCCGCCCACCGCGGTGGTCCCCAGCTGTTCGCGGGACAACAGTAATTCTTTTAAAAAATCACGCTGGATATGGGACGGCAGCGGCAGCAGCTCCAATACGGTTCCCAGGATTTCATTCGGAGATTTCCCCGGGGTATTGTAATAGACTCCGCCCTGGCTCAATGCCGGGGTGACGATGTCCTGGCCGTGCCGTTTTTTCTCGCACAGCTGTAATGCTCCCGGGGTTAAGGGAATGTGGTGCTTTAACGCCCACTCTAAAACTTCCACGGAGTGGAAATAATACTGGTCGTTCGCTTTTACCGCCGGCATACCGCAGGCATTCAGCCAGTGATAAAGCGTTTTTTCCTCGATGTCGAAGGCTTTTTTTATTTCCCGAAAAGTTACCTGCATGCGCTCATCCGCCGTTGTTTATAGATGGACCGATCCCGGCCGTTTATTCCCGGCCCAGGCTCTCCAGAAGTTTTTCGCTTCGCTTCAATTTTTTTCTTAGAACCTCGGCCACCGGCCGCAATACCTTGAAAATATCGTCGTCCTGGAGTTTGTAATACACCGTAGTCCGCTCCTGGCGGGATACCAGCAGGCCTAAATCCCGCAATACCGCCAAATGACGCGACAAGCTGGATTGTTCCACTCCCAATGCCTGAACCAGTGTTCCGACACTGGCTTCGCCGTCTTTCAGGTATTCGATAACCTGCAGCCGGGCCGGATGGGCCAGCGCCTTTAAAAAATCCGCTTTGATCTTAAATACCGCATCGTCTCGTATGGTCATACACCCTCGCTGACTTACCCGGAACACCGCATCCCGCTATTGATGGACGCACAATAACCCTTCGGCCCGTTCGATCGCGTCCTTCATATTGGAAAAAACATTTTCCTCGCCGATAAGATCGTACAGATTAGATTTTACCATTTCATTCAACGGCTGTACATGTAAACCGGTAATAATAAGATGAATCTGTTTATTTTTACATTTAGTGTAGAAACTCTTAAGCGCCTGCATACCGGTGGAATCGATCAACGGCACATCGCGGAACCGCAAAATACGCACCTTGGGTTTTTCGCTGACCTGCAAATCGATTTCATCGAAACGGTTCGCCGCGCCGAAAAACAACGGGCCGTTAATTTCATACACTTCCACTTCCTTGGGGATAACGAACGACGACAACGGACGGTCCTCTCCGTCTTCGCCGAATTCCCGGGCAATGACCTTGATATTGGTAATATCGGCCATGCGTTTCATGAAGATGAATGCCGATAATACCATCCCGATCTCGATCGCGGCGTTCAAATCGACGAAAATCGTGACCAAAAACGTGGTTAATACCACCGACCGACCGCCGCGCGACCATTTCAACACTTCACGGAACGAACGCCATTCGCTCATATGGTAGGACACCACCACCAGAATACCGGCCAAACATGCCAGGGGAACAAACCGGATCCATTTACCTAAGAACAGCAGAATGACCAATACGGTTACCGCGTGCACGATCCCGGCGATCGGGGTCCGTCCGCCGTTTTTGATATTGGTTACCGTTCGCGCGATGGCACCGGTAGCCGGGATACCGCCGAATAATGCCGAACCGATATTGGCGACTCCCTGGGCGATCAGTTCGGTGTTCGAACGGTGTTTGCCGCCGGTCATACCGTCGGCAACGATGGCCGAAAGCAGGGATTCGATCGCGCCCAGCAGCGCGATGGTCAGCGCCGGCTGGAAAAGTTCCCGGATGCGCGAGATACCGACCGGCGAAAAATGCGGCAGCGGCAAGGTATTCGGCAGGGCGCCAAAGCGGCTGCCGATCGTTTCCACCGGGATATTAAATAACGCGGAAAAAAAAGAAACAAAAATAAGCGCGATCAGCGCCCCGGGTATTTTCTTCGAGATCTTCGGGGAAAACACGATAATCAATACGGTCAACAGTCCCAATCCCAGCGCGTCATAATTGACCGTATGGATATGTTCGCCAAACACCCGCCATTTCTCGGCGAATTCCGCGGGAACGGAGGCAATCCTCAATCCTAAAAAATCTTTTACCTGCGACGAAAAGATGATCACGGCAATGCCGCTGGTGAACCCGACGATCACCGAATGCGGAATGAATTTCACCGCCGTGCCGAGCTTGGCCAGCCCCATCAGGATAAGCAGGATACCGGCAATCATCGTGGCAATTACCAGGCCGTCGATGCCGTATTTTTGGACGATGCCGTAGACAATGACCACAAACGCGCCGGTCGGCCCGCCGATCTGCACCCGGCTGCCGCCCAATACGGAAACCAGAAATCCGGCGATGATCGCGGTGACCAGGCCTTTATCCGGAGAAACCCCGGAGGCAATCGCGAAAGCGATGGCCAGAGGGATCGCCACCACCCCGACAATAACTCCGGCGATACAATCGGAAATGAATTGATCTTTGGAATAAGTTTTAAGACAGGTAAATAATTTCGGCGAAAACATATAGCTCCCTCTCCTTATATATTTTAACCAGGCCAAAAATGCGGATATAACATTGCCGCATTCTCAGCCCGGTCCATGGTCAGCACTGTATCGGGTTTAAGAAAACAATGTTATCATTATATTCATATTTTCACATATGTAAATATAAAAATATTTTCCGGGAGATAACCACTGGAAGGAATTGAACTTATAATTATTTCTCGCGCAAAGTTAGGAGAACCACGCCTTGGTCTTGAGACATATTTTCACCAACATCAGCATCACCGGAACCTCGATAAGCACCCCCACCACGGTTGCCAATGACGCCCCGGACGATAAACCGAAAAGAATAGTCGACGTGGCAATCGCGACTTCGAAATGATTACTCGCACCGACAAGAGCCGACGGGGCCGCGTCCCGATAAGGTAATTTAAGCCATTTTGCCAGGCCATAGGAGAGGGCAAAAATCAGGCAGGTTTGGATAAACAGCGGAACCGCGATCAGCAGTATCAGCTGCGGCTGGTTGATAATCAGCTCGCCTTTGAACGAGAACAACAACACCAGCGTAAGCAGTAACGCGCCAATCGAAACCGGGGTCAAATAATGCAAAAACTTTTCCTCGAACCACTTCAACCCCTTTCGGCCGATTAACCATTTCCTTGAATAATACCCGAATAATAACGGTAATCCGACATAAATAACCACGGACAACACGATCGTCTGCCAGGGAATCGGCATTTTGTTCACGCCCAGCAGCCACCCACCCAAAGGGGCATAAAGAAAAAGCATGGTCAGGGAGTTAATCGCCACCATAACCAGGGTATGGCCGTCGTTACCTTTGGCGAGATGCCCCCAGATCAGTACCATGGCCGTGCACGGCGCGATGCCGAGTAAAATACATCCGGAGATATAAGACCGGAATAATTCCACCGAAGCCCCGCCTTTTACAATCTCCACTCCCGGCAGCCATCCTTTAAACAATCCGCCCAAAAAAAGCGTCGCGATAGCCAGCATCGTAAACGGCTTAATACCCCAGTTGACAAACAATGTCAATAAAACCGGCTTTGGCGTCTTCCCGGCTTTAATCACTTCGGCAAAGTCTATTTTGACCATGATCGGGTACATCATAAAAAACAGACAGACCGCGATGGGAATGGATACCTGATAAATCGAAATCCGGTCCAGCGTTACCACTGCCTGCGGAAACAGTTTGCCGAGCATTATCCCCAGCCCGATACAAAGCAGGACCCAACCGGTAAGATATTTTTCAAAAAAACTTAAGCGCCGTTCCTCATGGATAATATGCGTCATGTCTTCTCCTAAAAAAGTTTTAAGATATAAAGGCCGGAGTAATACCCTCCCACCAGGATAAAAACAATTCCGGTTATCGAACGGGTATACAACTCCAGCCGGGTAATCCAATGAACCCACCGGCTCAACGAGCTGACTCCCAGCGCAATGGCCACGGCAAATATAAGTACCGGCAGTCCGGTTCCCGCACCGTACACCAATGCCAGCCAGGCCCCGGAATTACTATTAAGCGACAGAGGAATCAAGCTGCCGAAAAACAATGCCGCGGATACCGGGCAAAATGCCAGGGCAAATACCAAACCCAGCAAAAAAGCTCCCGGAGCGCCGGCCTCGACAAGCCGGTTATGATACTTATGCGCCAATACTATTCCCGCAATATTTATTTTGATCTTTTCCAGTAAAACCAATCCGGTGATAATTAAAATCGGGCCGAGCGCTTGCGCCATATATTTCTGCAAAAACTGCGCGACCTGCGGAACACTCAGCAGCGAACCGATAATAATCCAGCCCAACACCGCGTAGGCGGTCATTCTCCCCAGCGTGTAGGCCAGCCCGGAAATAAAAACAAACACCGGGTGGGTTATTTTTTTGGAAATAAACGATACCGCCGCGATATTCGTCGCTAAAGGACACGGGCTGATCGAGGTCAATATCCCCAGCCACAAAGCCGAACCAAAACCGATAACAATGTCGATCATTGTGCTTCTTTCAGTAAATCGCGAATTTCCCCGGCAACATAGGCAATAAATTTTTGTTCATTACGGCTAAGTTCCCAGATTTTATCGAGATTTTTCGATTTTATCTGTTTCCCGTCTTTCACCAGCGAAAGGATCAGGGATTTAGTGTACAGTTGATATTGCTTAACAAAATACTCGTTCCCGGGTTCTTCCACATTCACCGATTTGAAGACCAGTTTCCCGGAACCAAGCGCGTCCTTGAAATGCGTGTCGATCGCTTCCCGGGTATATTTTTCCATGGCATTACAAGTCGGGCAGCGAAACTCGCCGTGGAAATAATAGGCGATAACTTTGACCGCCGGCGGCACCTCTGCGGCGCGGACGGAAAAACCGGAACTGATGACGACAACCGCCGATATAAGGATTATAACTAACTTCTTCACTCTTGCCTCCTTATTTGGTCAGGATATTTTTAATTTCGTCCTTGCTTAACACTTTTCCGGAAGAAACCACGGCCCCGTTTAACGCCAATGCCGGGGTCATCATTACCCCGTATTCGGTAATCTTACCGATATCGGCCACCTTGACTATTTCCGCCGGGATATTCAGCTCTTTGACCGCGGCTTCCGCGTTAGCGGTAAGCTGTTTGCATTTCGGGCAACCCATGCCGAGTATTTCTATCTTCATCGTTCGACTCCTTATGCCGCCGGTTTTTGGGCCGAAACTTTGATGCTGGCTACGGCCGCTTCGGTATTTTTAAGGTCCTGGTAATTAATTCGCGAATTATTGCTGACCACCTGCGCCGTGATATCATTGGCCATCGCGTCAATCGGATAAATCGATTGGCTAATTACGGTTACATCCTGAAAACCGGCTTCGGTTATGCACCGCAGGTACTCGTCTTTCTTTACCGCGCCGGCCAGACAACCGACATAGGCCTCGACCGATTCTTTAATAATCTGCGGTAACTCCTTAACCAGCACCAAATCCGAAACCATCAGCCTGCCGCCGGGTTTAAGCACCCGGAAGGCCTCGGTAAAAACCTTATCCTTTTCCGGAGAAAGATTGATCACGCAATTGGAAATAATCACATCGACCGAATTATCATCGACCGGAAGTTTCTCGATTTCGCCCAACCTGAACTCTACATTGTTATACTTGCCTTTTTGGGCATTGGCCCGGGCTTTTTTTACCATTTCCGGAGTCATATCCACGCCGATAACCTTACCGGCCTTGCCGACTTTGGGCGAGGCCAGGAACGCGTCAAATCCCGCGCCGCTGCCCAGATCCAGAACAATATCGCCTTGCTTCAACGACGCTATAGCCACCGGATTACCGCAGCCCAGCCCTAAATTAGCGCCTTCCGGAACCGCGTTCATTTCATCATTGCTATAGCCAACCGTTCTACTAATATCAAGCGCGGAAGCAGTACCGCCGCAACATGAACCGGAGCAACAGCATGGCGTTTCTTTTTCGGCAATTTTTGCGTAGCCGTCTCTAACTACTTTTTTGATTTCTTTTTTATCTTTTTTCATCGCTGCCTCCTCCTATTTAGCGGCTCGGTTCTCGCTGCTCGCCGCTCGGAAAAAGTATTGCGTATTGAGTAGTGAGTATTGCGTCGCATTATTTTTACTTTTTACTTTTACCTTTTTACTTTTTCCTTGCGGGATTATCCGTGTTTATCTTTAATCAACGATAAAGCCAAAAACCATTCCGCTGATGGTGGACATGATCACGACTAACATAACAAAAACAATCGTCTTTTTCGTGCCCATAATGCTGCGCAATACCAGCATGCTGGGCAAGCTTAATGCCGGCCCGGCTAAAAGCAAGGCCAATGCCGGCCCTTTT
>JAQULA010000048.1 GCA_028718845.1 Candidatus Omnitrophota bacterium | reverse complement strand
AAATACTTATGCGGTTTCATAAGCCGGCAAACATCGACAAAACCACGCACGAAATAAACGGTTAAAAACGCGAATACCGCGGTCAGCCCGATAGTTATCCCGTTGACCACCCCGGCGGCGAGCAAACCGGCATTAACCAGCGTGACCAGCCCGGTAATGTGCATGAGATGGAAATTACCGATATAGATAAATCCTTTTACCGGAGAGGGAATGCTGATCAGCGGCAATCGGGGCCAAGCACCAAAGGTTTGGAAGATGATGTCCAGTTTCTGGGCGGCATGTTTGGCCAACAACGGGGCATGAGCCATTCCGTAGGTGACCCAAACTTTTTTAAGTGCCGGGAAATCGGCGCGGTGCATATGGTCGACCTTGGCTTTCGGCTCAAAATACAGCTTCCACCCATGCTGCTGGATTTGCAGACCGAATTCCATGTCTTCTCCGGTCGGTTCGCTCCAAAACCGGGCCTGGGCCTGATCAATCGCTTTTTTCCGGTAGGCTGCGTTGGCGGTAACAAAAAAATAAGCCCGGTGACCGGCGATTTGCGTCGGAGACTTATCGGTCAGCGGCGGAAAATATCCTTCGGTAATCGTGAATCCGTAACGCGGGGCAACCATATTGAAACGAAAATGTTCACAGTAAAGTTCGGTAAGATTGTCCGGATCCACGCGCAGAGTGTAAATTTCCCCTCCGACGATACCGACCTGCGGGTCTTTTTCAAAAACTTTCAACATATCGGTAATCCAGGTCTGGCAGGGGGCGCAATCGCCATCGGTGAAGAAAATAAATTCTCCTTTTACCACGTCCAGGGCCTTGTTACGGGCGAATCCCGGAGACGGACAGTTGGGGACTTCAACCAATCGGATGAACGGATATTTTTTTTGCCATTGCTTAATAACATCCAGGGTTTTATCGGTGCTGCCGCCGTCGGCAATCACGATTTCCATGCTTTCGCGGGGGTATTGCACATTCATTATGTATTCAAAGGTTTTTTCAAGCGTACGCTCGGCATTACGCACCGGGATGATGATCGAGATAAAGGGAGTGTTACCCATGAAACCTCCTATTTAATAGTGGCTAGTAAAAATCGACTTATTATAAGATAGGTTCATAAAATCTGTCAAGCAATAAATGCGCAAATGCCGGTTTTTGTGAGCAAAAAAGTATTTCCGCGGGGCACCTTCCGGATCGCCCCGGGGCCGGGAACACCGGATAACGCCATTGACTATTCCGGCGAAGAGGAGTATACTTTATGCGTATCAAAAAAAAGATGATATCCATTGACAAAACCGACGCCGGAACGTATACTTTTATTAAAGGAGCATGTGCCTGGGATGGATCCGAATAACAGGATGTTTCATACTACATTTTTTATTTCCTTGATCGTCCACGCCGTTATTTTATTTCCCATGCCTACGTTTACCGCTGCGTTGTCGAAACCGGAAATTTCCCCGGCAATGATGTACCTGGCGTTACAGGTTCCGCCGGCGGTTAAAAATTTCAACCATGAGTTGCGCAAGCCGGAAAAAGCCGCGCCGCTTTCCGAACAAAAAAAAGTAGCATCGCGAAAGGAACTTTTACCGGCCCAGCCGGACAAAAACAGCCTTAAAACCGGAAATTCTCCGGCCGTGCCGGTGCCGGCACCGGAAAAATCCACGGAATTGCCGCAAAAGCCGGAATCAAAACCGGTGATCACCACAAAAGAAACAACCTCGAACGATTTATCAAAAGATAAAACTTATATCAGTTACTATCGGCTGATCAATGAGCAATTGCGGCAATGCGCAATCTGTCCGGTGAATTTTTCCGAGGGCGAGATCGAAGTTTCGTTCGTATTGACGTCAGACGGTCAATTGCGCAGCGTGGAAGTGTTGTCGAATACTTCCTGCCCCGACAATTTCCTTCGGGAAACCGCGTTGCAAATCGTCAAACGCGCGTCTCCATTTCCGCCATTTCCCACGAATATTCAGCAGGCTCAGCTCACCTTTAATGTGGTGATTTGTTTTCGCGAAAGAAGTTAAACCTTTTCCCGTAAAGTGCCTATGTACAAAAAACGTTTTTATCGGACATTCGGCGCTGCCGATGATTTGCGCCGCTTTGAAGTCAAATATTATGAAACCGATGTGCTGATCAGCGCGCGCAGCGACGTCCATGAAGTCGCCGCCCATTGGGTGAAAATTTATCATGCTCAGATCCGCGATTATATCGATGCTCACCCCGAATTCGCGACCTCTTTGGTGCCGCTGGCTCTGGACCCGGCCGCGCCGCATATCGTACGAACGATGATGCGGGCGGCTCAAAAAGCCGGGGTCGGCCCGATGGCCGCGGTTGCCGGCGCGATTGCCGAATTTGTCGGTAAGAAGCTGTTGGCCCATACACCGGAAGTTATCGTGGAAAACGGCGGAGATATTTTTCTGCGTATTCAACGCCGCAGGCGAATCGGGATTTTTGCCGGACCGGGTAACCCGTATAACCGGATCGGTCTGATCATCGATCCCCGAGATACCCCTTGCGGAGTATGCACCTCCAGCGGAACAATCGGCCACTCTTTGAGTTTTGGCAGAACAAACGCAACGGTGGTAATCGCCGGATCCGCCGCGGTGGCGGATGGATTTGCCACGGCGTTGGGAAATTTGGTCAACGGCCCGGAGGATGTCGAAACCGCTATTAAGTTTGCCCGGCGGCGGAAAATAATCCGGGGGGGAATCATTATTATCAATGATACGATGAGCGCTTACGGCAAAATTCGCTTGGATGTTCTTGACAAAACAAATAAACACTGATAAAATAAGGGCACTTCGATTACAGTTTATAGTCCGGTAAGCAAAAGGTATCTCCCGGTAAATAAATAACTTAAAATCGATAAAAGCTGGCGAAAATCGGAATTAAAACAGAAAGGAAGGTTAATTGTGGCAAAAGTGCGTGTAGGGAAAGGGGAACCACTGGAAAAAGCGTTGCGAATTTTCAAAAAGAAACTTGATCGTGAAGGCACGCTTAAAGAGATGCGAGCTAAAAAGCATTACGAAAAACCAAGCGAGCGGAAAAAGAGAAAAGCCAAAAATGCCAGGCTGGCCCGTTATTAATATATACCACCATGCAATATGAAATATATACGGGAACAATTAGTTTCGCTCCTCTTTGGTTTGGTCTTACCATGGTTAGTTTTTATTGCGCAGGGATACGCTGCAGCCGGCACGAACGCTGCATGGCCGCAGGGTATCTCGACGCATACTCTCGATAACGGACTCACCGTCATTGTTCAGGAAAATCACCAGCAACAGCTGATCGCATTCGAAATCATCGTTAAAACCGGAAGTCTTTTTGAACAAAACCAGCAGGGAAGCGGTATTGCCCATCTGGTGGAACATATGTTGTTCAAAGGCACCCGACTGCGGCCCGTCGGTGCTATCGAGCGGGAAGTCCGATCATTAGGCGGAATAATAAACGGCTATACCAACCATGAATACACCGGATACACCCTGGTTCTGCCGGCGCATAATTTCGACCGCGGGGTTGCGCTGTTGACGGATATGCTCCGGAACCCGGTTTTCGACGAGCTGGAACTCGCCAAAGAAAAAGAAGTTATCGGCAGCGAAATCCGGATGAACCGCGATGACCCGCAGCGCTATATTTACGACCTTTTTTTCCGAAAAGCCTATGGAAACGCCCCTTATAACCTTCCGGTAATCGGACTGGAACCGCTTTTGCGCCAGCTGCAGCGCAGTGACGTTATTGAGTTTTACCGGCGCTGGTATGTTCCCAACAATATGACTATGGCCATTTCCGGAGACATTACCGCGGCTGCCGCTCTCGACACGCTCCGCCGGGCTTGCGCCGATTATTCGATGCAACCGTTTCCCCAGAACGCATTGCCGGCAGCAGCCCGGGTAAGCGGTCCAAGCCATTATGAAGAAACTTACCCGGTTCAGAACGCGCGTTTAGTCATCGGATTTTCCGGAACCGGACTTACCGATGCGGATGCTCCGGTACTGGACATTATCGCCGCGCTTCTCGGTCAGGGCGAAAGCTCCCGTCTATATAGCGGATTAGTCAAGAAAAAAAAGCTGCTTTATTCCGTTGACGCATTCAATTATACTCCGGGGTTTCGCGGGATTTTCGCGATAACCGGCGTGCTTGAGAATTCAAACAAGAATGATGTCATCGACGCGGTGGCTGAAGAATTGGAACGGCTTAAAAAAACTCCGGTCGGACGAAAGGAATTGGATAAGGCAAAAAGCATGTGCGTTTCGGAATATGTTTTCCGGCAGGAAACCGTCGAATCCCAGGCTTCTTCGCTGGCATCGGATTACGTTTACAGCAACGACCCGCTGTTTTCACAGCGTTATCGCTCGGCCCTGCAAAAGGTAAACGCCGGGGATATCCAACGCTGCGCGCGGACTTATTTTCCGGCCGACAGCATGATCACGATAATGCTTTCCCCTGAAGGGGCAGCCCCGAAGGCGGAGAGCCCGGGACCGAACAGCGGCCCGATTAAACCGTTCCGGTTGGACAACGGGGTCCGTGTTCTCCTGAAACAAAATCCCACCCAGCCGGTGGTATCGATCCAGGTATGTATCGGCGGGGGAACCCGCTGGGAAAACGAATCCGACAACGGGAAATTCCGCCTGTTGAGTACAATGCTCTTAAGCGGAACAAAAACCCGCAGCGCGGCCGCGATTGCCGAATCATTTGCCGCCCGGGGAGCGCTTATTTCGTCATTCAGCGGATATAACAGTTTCGGGATAAGCGCGCAATGTCTTAAACCGGATTTTTCCGCAACGATTGAGGCATTATCCGATATCGTGCTTAACCCCGTATTTCCCGAAACCGAATTGAAATTACAAAAAAGCCTTACTTTGAAAAATATCCGGATGAACCAGGACGATATTTTCGAGAATTCTCTGCAGGTGTTGAAAAAAAATATGTTCGGCAGTTATCCCTACCGGCTCGACCCGCTGGGAACCGAGGCCTCGGTAACCGCGCTCAACCGCGAACAATTGGCCGCGACTTACCGGAAATTCCTGAAGGCTCAAAACGTGGTAGTGGCTATTTTCGGCGATATCGATGAACCGGAGGCCCGCCGCTTTGCCGATAAATTTTTCTCTTCAATCCCGGCGGAGGAGAGTTTAAAC
Organism: Candidatus Omnitrophota bacterium; assembly: GCA_028718845.1. Taxonomy (GTDB): domain Bacteria; phylum Omnitrophota; class Gorgyraeia; order B26-G9; family B26-G9; genus JAQULA01. Next base: position 4,653 of record JAQULA010000048.1, on the reverse strand, counting down.
CAACCGCTTTTTTGCGAACCGCAGAAACAGGCCCAAAACCTGTTCATTCAGCAGCCGGACAAACAGCAGGCCGTGGTCATGTTCGGGTTCCCGGGTGCCGATGTGCATTCAAACGATCATTATGCCCTGGAGCTGATCAACGCGCTGCTTACCAGTCCGGGATCAAAACTTTACGAACATATCCGGGAGCGCGAAGGGCTATCCTATGCGCTCGGAGGGTCATCGGTTTCCGGATTGGACAGCGGATATTTTCTTGTCTATGCGGCGACTGCTCCGGCTAACGCCGGACAGGTCCGGTCGATAATCGAAGCCGAGATAGCCGAGCTTATCCGTACTCCGGTCGATGAAAAACTGATTGCCAACGCCCGGGAGTATAGCATCGGACAACACCGCATCGGACTGCAATCCAACACGGCGTTAAGTTTTACCGCGGCTCTGGATGAACTCTACGGCCGGGGCGCCGAATATTACCGGCAATATGATACCCGGATGAACGAGCTAACCGGCGACATGCTGCAGAAAGCGGCCGCCCGTTACCTGCAAAAAGAAAAAAGTGTCGTCGTTGTAACCAATGGACAATAGCCATGCTTAGTATTTCGACAAGTTGGAATGCTTCGTTGCATACAGACCCCGGAGAGATGATCAATCAACTCACCAGCCTGGGGATAACCAGCGTTGAGCTGGGTTTTTCACTGACCGAATCCATGGTTCAGGCAATGGCCCGGGCCCGGCGGGACGGCATCCTGAACATATCCAGCGTGCATAATTTTTGCCCGGTACCCGAGGGGTATGACCGGACTTTATTCACCCCGGATTATTTTTCCTTATCAAGCCCGCAGGAGGAAGAACGCTGCCAGGCGGTTTCGCTGACCAGAAAATCCCTGCACACCGCGCAACAAGTAGGCGCCTCCGCCCTGATCGTTCATGCCGGCAGAGTGGCGATGATCCAACGGACAAAAGAGCTGGTCGAGCTGGTCGACCGGGGGCTGCGAAATTCCTCCGAGTACGCCGCGATCGTGAACGATATGACCAACGAGCGGCAACGGAAAAAAGAAATTTTCTTATCGGCAATCAAGCGCAGTATCGAGGAACTGCTGGGTGACGCGCAGACCCTGGACATCAAGCTTTGTCTTGAAAACCGTTATTATTATCGGGAAATTCCCGCACTGGATGAATTCGCCGACCTGTTCGATACTTTTGCCGGGGCGACACATTTAGGGTATTGGCATGACGTCGGCCATGCCCAGGTTGCGGAGAACCTGGGATTTGCTCTGCACCGCGATTTTCTAAATCGCTACGCCGAACGGATGATCGGCATTCATTTGCACGATGTTGTGGGCGGGCACGACCACCAGGTTCCGGGAAAAGGAAATTTTAATTTTAGCTTCTTGAAACCGTATTTAAAAAAGAATACAATAATGGTAATGGAAGTGCATCAGCCGGCAACGGTTGAGGAAATGAAAGCCGGTATGGATTTTTTAAAAAAGACGTTATCCGTTGACAGCAACCGAGCAGGAGGCTTATGATTCGTCAGGCGATGTGGGCGGGCCCCGGGCCGGCGGAATGGTATCCGGGAAATCCGGAACGTCTGAACCGGTTCCTGGATAAATTTTTCAGCAAAGAATACCCCAAACAGGACGCAAAAGCGGTTATCGTTCCACATGCCGGATATGTCTATTCCGGAGCGGTAGCCGGAAAAACTTTCGCGCATGTCCAGGTAGCGGATACCGTGCTTATAATCGGGCCAAACCATACCGGGCAGGGAAGTCCGTACAGCCTCATGCGCAGCGGAGCATGGAAAAACCCCCTGGGTTCGGTGCCGGTTAACGAAACATTCAGTATGGCATTGCTGGAGAATTCCGAATTTATCCGGGAGGATGAGACCGCGCATTTACACGAGCATTCCATTGAGCTGGAGATACCTTTTTTACAGCGGGCCAATCCGGGGGTAACCATCGTTCCGCTGGTAATTAACGATGTGGTAAGTTCTCACTTTAAAACCGTGGGTAAAGAAATCGCCCGGGCGATACAATGTTATGGAAAACCGGTGCAGATCGTAGCCAGCTCGGATCTGACCCATTATGAAGCGCATGAACAGGCGCAGAAAAAGGACGCCGCGGCAATTGAAGCGATCCGCTCTCTGGATGAGCAAAAATTGATCGATACCGTTACCGCGCTGAAAATTTCCATGTGCGGATTAGCCCCGGTAGCGGTAATGCTCGCGGCATGCAAACAGCTGGGAGCGCAGCGAGTCGATCTGATCGAGTATAAAACCAGTGGAGATGTATCCGGAGATTATTCCAGTGTGGTCGGATATGCTGGATTAATAATAATATAGGAATTTCGCGGAGTTAATAATCCCGTTTCTCTATAGGCCTCCCGATAGATATCCTGCGTTTATTCCGCTTCGAACCCGGGAAAGCCCTGTATATATCAATACCGAACCGAGGAGGGAACATATATGGTAGACAAAAAAGTCGATGAAAGCTGGAAAGCCCAGGCAAAAAAAGATCCGGCAGCACCGGAATCATCGGTTAAAGAACCCCGGACGCCGAAAACCGAACCCTCAGCCGAAGACCGGCACAGCCCGGAGAGGGAAAATGCCGACACGGAAATGCCCCCGGCCGATTTCAGTATGTTTATTTCCAGCCTGGGATTGCAGGCATTGATGGCCTTGGGAGAGATCGAACATCCGATAACCCATAAAAAAGACCCCGACCTGGCCCAGGCTAAATACCTTATCGACACGATCGGAATGCTGCAGGATAAAACCAAAGGCAATCTTTCCCCGGAGGAAAGTTCCGTTATTGATCAGATGTTATACGAATTACGCCTGAAATATGTCGCGGTTAATAAATAACTGGTTGAAAAATAACCAGGGTATCGTATAATAATACCCTATAGGAGGAACCCCATGCAGAAAAAGAATGTTAAAGAAGAAAAATCCGAGCAGGAAGCAACGATTGCTGCGCCGTCCTCGGAAAAATTAAAAGCCCTGGATTTGGCGCTCAGTCATATTGAAAAGCAGTTCGGCAAAGGCTCGATCATGAAGCTGGGGCAGGAAACCAAGCTGGATATTGCCGTTATTCCCACGGGCGCGCTGGCCCTGGATATTGCCCTGGGAGTCGGCGGTTTACCGCGCGGCCGGGTAGTGGAGATATTCGGACCGGAAGCCAGCGGAAAAACAACGTTGTGTTTAAGCGCGGCGGCACAAGCCCAAAAATTGGGCGGGGTTGCGGCATTCATCGATGCCGAGCACGCTTTTGACCCTACCTATGCCAAAAAGATCGGCCTCAATCTTGACGATTTGCTGATTTCCCAGCCCGATACCGGGGAACAGGCCCTGGAGATCGCGGAAACCCTGGTGCGCAGTAATGCGGTGGATTTGATTATTGTCGATTCGGTGGCGGCACTGACCCCGAAAGCGGAGATTGAAGGAGATATGGGCGACTCGCACATGGGGCTTCAGGCCCGGCTGATGTCTCAGGCCCTGCGGAAACTGACCGGGGCAATTTCGAAATCAAAGACCTGCGTGATTTTCATTAACCAGATTCGCATGAAAATCGGGGTCATGTTCGGTAATCCCGAAACGACTACCGGAGGCAATGCCTTGAAATTTTATTCCTCGGTCCGGCTGGATATCCGTAAAATCGAAACCCTGAAGGCACAGGAAGAAGTGATCGGCTCGCGGGTCAGGGTTAAAGTGGTAAAAAACAAAGTAGCCGCACCGTTCCGTCAAGCCGAATTCGATATTATGCATTCCGAGGGTATTTCCAAGGAATCGAATATCCTTGACCTGGGAATTATCTACGGGCTCATTCTTAAGTCCGGAGCCTGGATCACCTATGGAGATGTAAAACTGGGGCAGGGCAGGGAAAACGCGCGGGAATCGTTACAAAAAGACAAAAAAATCACCGCGGAACTGGAAAAGAAAATCCGGGAAGCGGCCGCGTTAAAAAAATAATCGGTCCGGGAATATTCGAAGAATGGGCAAATCAGTTTCCATATTAATATTGGGACTATGTATCGCGGGGGTGCATGCCTCCGCGGCATACACCGCGCAAGGTCCGGCCGCCGATTCGGTGCTGGCCGATATGGCCCATTTTCAGGAAGTTGTCTCCGATGTGACCGGAAAAGTCGGTGCTGCCGTAGTAAGCATCAGCACGCAGCGGACAACGCGCGTCAGCGGCTTGTCGCGTTCAGTTGGTGACGAGATGCTGGACCAGTTTTTCCGCGATTTCATTTACGGCGATATTCCGCAGCGGGAATACACCCGGATCGGTCTGGGCTCAGGGGTTATCATCGACCAGGCCGGATATATCATAACCAACGAACATGTAATTTCCGGGGCGGAAAAAATAACCGTGACCCTGGTCGACGGACGCGTTTTTGAGGGAACTCTAAAAAGTGCCGACCGTGATTCCGATCTGGCGGTAATCAAGATCGACGCCGAAAACCTGCCCTACGCGGTATTGGGCAATTCGGATGACGTCAAACCCGGGCAATGGGCGATTGCCATAGGTAATCCGTTCGGCTTCGCGGCTAAAAACCCCAAGCCGGCGGTAACGCTGGGGATCATCAGCACGGTGCACCGATCGTTACCTCATGCTTCCGGCAGAGACCGGGCATATTCCGATCTGATCCAAACCGACG
>JAQULA010000047.1:4276-9904 GCA_028718845.1 Candidatus Omnitrophota bacterium | reverse complement strand
TGGTGAGACGGATATCGATAGAGGCAATGGGAAACGCGGCATTAAAAAATACGGCAAAAACCGCTAATGCCAGTAACCCGCCCAACACCCAATACCACAGCGTGTTTTGGTTGTTATTATTTTCAGCCATTGTCGTATATTGTTAGTGATCAGAAAGGATAAATCCGCCGGATAGACAAACTACCGTCTTGTTCTTTATTAATCTTCCACAACTCTAATGATGAAACATACTGGACCCCAAAACTAATACCTGGGGAAAACCGATAATCAAGCATAATATCGTACTTTTTATAGCCGAATTTAAGCTGAAACAAAGAAACCACCAGGAGAATAAAGACGACTATACATGAGACAAAAAAAACCGCCACCCGGGACAATGATTCCCACAAAACATTATTCTTTCTTTCCATAATAAGGATTCCTCCCGGCGACATCTAATGTATCAGTATAATACCGCGTCAAACCGCGTCTGTAAACAGATTTCTCGGCGCCGGTTTTCTGATTACTGCGTTCCGCGCGAATCCAGCCAAATCGTCACCGGGCCGTCGTTCACCAGCCGCACTTCCATCGCCGCGCCGAACACCCCGGTTCGGACCGGAACCCCCTCGGCACGCAAAGCCAGGTTGAACCGGTCCCAAGCCTGCTTGGCGCGCACCGGTTCGGCGGCATTATCAAACCCCGGACGGTTTCCCCGGCTCACATCGGCCAGGAGGGTAAATTGCGAAACGCTCAGGAGCTCTCCGCGCACTTCCCTCACGTCCCGGTTCATCTTTCCCCGCTCATCCGGAAAGATTCGCAAACCGACAATCTTACGCGCCAGATAATCGATATCTTTGTCCTGATCATCACGGCTTATCCCGACAAAAAGTAAAAGCCCCGCTCCGATTTCCGAAACAGGGGCTTTATCAATCGCCACCGATGCTTTTTTTACCCGTTGAATAAGCACTCGCACAGTAATTTCCTTTATTCCCGGCACGCAACCACGTGCTAATGCTCCAATTCCTCCAGCATTTTTTTACACACCTGCTGTACATCCGCCGCCGCCTGAGGCGTCAGCACCAGATAAAAACTGCCGCGGATAGAAGTCTCCGGTTCTTCGAATCGCGCCTCCACCAATAGAATTTTATCCTCCTCCACCGGGCCGCCGGAAAAAACGGTAATATTCAGGATTTCATTCATGGTCCCGGAAATCAGCATCGGCGCGCCCAGCAGGATCACCCGCTTGAACATCATGCCGATAGCCGTTACATAGGCGCTGGTTACCATACTGCCGATCTCCTTGATAACCGACATCCCCATTTCCGTAAGCACCCCCGAGGCCTTGGAATCGGATTGGACCTGATAGGAAAGTTCATTGAGCCGAAAGGCATTTTTTTCATCCAGAAGAAAAATGACCCGGCCGTTAAGCCCGGTAACTATCTTGGAATAAACCGCGACCCCGATTTTCTCAAAAGCAATTTTTTGCTGGATCGATTCCCGGGAAAGCAGCTCTGTTTTAGGCACTTCCAGATTGATTTTTTTTCTTAATATTTCCGACAAGGCGATACTGCCGTGCGCCGCGGCGATATTTCCCACTTCTTTCAATATGTCCAGTTCATCTTTCATCTTTCCCCCCACATGGTTAACCGCAGTTATAAAACAGGATGGACCGAAACACCTTGCGTTTAGATCACGCTCACGGCAAGCGCTCCCCTATTTTTCGGAATAATTCTAACGGACTCTTTCGCTTGCCCCCATTGCCGCCGGTTTTTTCTCAACCACGGTCGGCAGGCCCATCTTCGAAAGCAGCGCAATAAACGGATCCGGGTTAAGTTCCTCGACATTAACCATTGTTTTTACGTCCCATTCCCCGCCGGCGACAAGCATGGCCGCGGCAGCCGGAGGGACTCCGGCAGTATAGCTGATCGCCTGGGCTTCGACTTCCCGGTAACATTCGGCATGATCGCAAATATTATAAATAAAAATTTCTTTTTTCCGGCCGTTCTTTTTTCCGCTGATAAAATTACCGATGCAGGTTTTCCCGGTATAATTGGGCGCCAGCGATGACGGGTCGGGCAGCAATGCCTTTAAAACTTTTAGCGGCACCACTTCCACTCCGTTATCAAGAACGACCGGTTTTTCCGACGTCAGCCCCAGGCTGGTCAATACGTTAAAAACATTTATATAATGATCGCCGAATCCCATCCAGAAACGAATGCTCCCGGCATCGATATTCCTGGATAATGAATGCAGTTCATCGTGGCCGTTAAGATATACCGGCTGCTTTCCGACCACCGGAAAATCATAGATCATTTTTATGGAGTGCACTTTTTCCATCACCCATTTACGGTCGATCCAGGTCCAGACTTTTTTGAATTCACGAAAGTTTATTTCCGGATCGAAATTCGTAGCGAAATATTTCCCGTGACTGCCGGCATTGACATCCAGGATATCGATCGTATCGATCGAATCGAAATGATGCTTTACCGCCAAGGCGCAATAGGCATTGACCACCCCGGGGTCGAACCCCGCACCTAAAATAGCGGTGACTCCTTTTTCGCGGCAGCGGTCCTTCCGCTTCCATTCATAGTTGGCATACCACGGCGGGTCTTCACAGACTTTATTCGGCTCTTCATGGATCGCGGTATCGATATAGGCGGCGCCGGATTCAAGACACGCCTCCAGCAAGGACATATTGACATACGATTGCGCCAGATTAATAACGATCCGGGAATCCGTATCTTTAATAAGCCGGGTAACCGCGGGAATATCCAGCGCATTGATCTGACGGGAGTAAATCTTCTTCTTAGTATCCTTGCAATGATTTTTCCGTTTCACGCTTTCGATAATCGCATCGCATTTCTGCTGAGTTTTGGAAGCGATGCAAATATCCCCCAAAACATCGTTATGCTGGGCACACTTATGCGCCGCGACATGAGCCACTCCTCCCGCCCCGACAATCAATACGTTCTTTTTCATCTCACCCGCTCTCCTCAATGAGCACATCAGTTATGGAGCCTAGCGACATAAATGATGTGTGCGCCCGCCACAATGCATGGCGAGGTCTCGCCTGCCGGGACATCCGGCGCGGCGGAAATTGACCCCGCCGCTGTTTGGCGGGATATTCCCTGGTCTAAGAACTCCCTTGAGCACTTCGCTTCCGAAGCAACCCGATCCTGATTGATGTGTACTTCCGCCATACGGCTATGACAAACCGGTCATAAAATCTTTATACGTAAACTCACGCACCACCTCGACGGTTCCATTCAGCCTTTTTACCGCAATCGAGGGCATCGAAAGTCCATTAAACCAATTCTTTTTGACCATCGTATATCCGGCCGCATCGGAAAACCTGATGATACTGCCGGTCCTTAAACGGGCCGGGAAATTATAGGTGCCGAAAACATCTCCGGCTAAACACGAGCACCCGGCAATCCGGTATTGATAAGCGCCTTTACCGCTGCCTTTGACTTTGGCATTCAGCCGGTATATAAGCAAATCCAGCATATGCGCCTCGGTGGAGGCATCAACCACGGCAATATCCATTTTATTATGCGTAATATCAAGTACGGTAGTGACTAATTCCGCGGATTGCGTAATCGCGCTTTCTCCCGGCTCCAGATAGACCTGCACATCAAAACGGTCCCTGAACTCGCTTAATTTTTCGCAAAATTTTTCTACCGGGTATCCTTCTTTAGTAAAATAAAACCCGCCCCCTAAACTAACCCATTTTAATGCTTTTAACCACCGGCCATAACGCCGTCCGATACGATCGAGGTTATCGGAAAAATTATTAAAATTATCGTTCTCGCAATTAAAATGGAACATTACCCCGTTCACCAGCGGAATAATATTATCCATCTCCCGCGTGCCGATGACTCCCAGCCGCGAAAACCGGCAGGCCGGATCGGCCAAATCAAAATGAGAGTAACTCACCTGCGGATTCAGGCGTATCCCGATGTCCAACCCCTTGACCCGGGGATGGAACCGTTTTAATTGCGATATTGAATTGAATATGATCGTGTCGGCAAACCGCCGGACGTTCCGCACGTCTTCCGCCGAAAACGCTACGGAATAGACATGGACCTCTTTGCCGAACTTTTCCCGGCCAAGACGCGCTTCATGCACCGAGCTGGCGGTTGTCCCATCCATATACTGCCGCATTAACCCAAAAACGCTCCAGGTTGAAAAACACTTAAGGGCCAAAACGAATTTGGCTCCGCAGCATTTTTTTATGCGTTGAATTATTTTCAGGTTTTTCAGCAGTTTTCGTTCATCGATCAAATAATAAGGAGTCGATAATTTCATCGCCGCATCGTATTTAATGACAAGTTTTCAGGTTAACAACCTTTTGCCGCACAAACAGTTGCAATAAAATTACAACATTAGCTGTATTGTAGCACAAACCCGGGGAAATGCAAAATAATAAACAGCCGCTTCCCCCACCAAACATCCGCCCCGCCTTCGCGGGCGATCTGTCGACGATCGCGAACAGCCCGGTTACAACAAAACAGCAGAATAGTTTCTGCTGTTTTGTTGTTTACCCGGACTCACTCCGCGCTTAGCGGGTAAGAAAACGTGCTTTTATTTTTTTGGCGCCGAAAAATTCCTTGGTGAATTTCTCTGCCAGTTTTTCATCATAGGTGGCACAGGAGAAAATATTGATATACGCCGTTCTCCAGTAGTCCGAGAAATGGCCGGTTATCGAGCTGGTCTCGATCAGCTGAACCAGCGAATATCCTTTGGTAAACTCTTCTCTTTCTCCGAAATAGGGCAGCAGTGTTTTGCCGAACTTTTTCATTTTAATCAGTTTGCACAGTTTATCGACAAATTCCTGCAGTTTTTTCTTGTTTGAAATCACCTTTCCGTCGCACTCAGACAGATCCAACACCAGTTCATACCCATATATTTTTTTCTCGTTTTTCTTCATCCCAGTGTTTTCCTTATTTGGTTAGAATCGTTAGACAGTATAATACCGAACCGCTCGTTACGCTTTTGCCTTCGACGCCATATCGAACAACGTCATTTTTTTTGCCCCGAACAATATCGTAAAAAAATCCCCCACGCAAGGAAAAAACGCATGCAAACCGATAGTACAGACATCGGCCGTGCAGGCTTTTATACCGTCAATGAATTTCGTTATGATAGCAAAGAAAAGCGAAGAGAGATGATCGACCCCCCAGAGAATATACGGGGTGCCTTCGAGCGCGGCAAGCTTACTGATGGAGCAATATTCTTTTTTTTGTTTCGCGTTCATTCTTTTGTTGGCGCTATCCCTTCTTCCGTCATTTGTACAACTATGATGCGACTGCTTATATTAAAACAAAAATAAAAAAATTTGCAAGAAAAAAAATATTTTTTTCGCCGTTGCCGTCGTCGTCGGCTTCAACCCCTGGGGTAAAAAAATCCGGTCCGGCACTACTGCCGGACCGGAATATCTTCTGGGGTATATGTTTACACTTTTACTACATTTACCGCCTGTTTGCCCTTCGGCCCCTGCTCGACCTCGAACTCTACTTCCTGTTCGGCATCGATAGTTTTGAAGCCCTCACCCTGAATCGCGCTATGATGCAAAAAAACATCATCGCCGGACTCGGTGGTGATAAATCCATACCCTTTTTGGTTGTTAAACCACTTAACCTTGCCTCT
>JAQULA010000047.1:0-4176 GCA_028718845.1 Candidatus Omnitrophota bacterium | reverse complement strand
GTTCGGCATCGATAGTTTTGAAGCCCTCACCCTGAATCGCGCTATGATGCAAAAAAACATCATCGCCGGACTCGGTGGTGATAAATCCATACCCTTTTTGGTTGTTAAACCACTTAACCTTGCCTCTTGCCATTACGTACTACCCTCCTTTTCCTGTGAATTATAGTGAATAAGCGCGGATACAAAAAAACCGCAAGGTAAGGGTTTTCCTTCACTTGCGGTATATTTCTTATAGTATCCCTGCCACATTTTTATTCACTATGCTTTGAATATACAATGTTTCGGAAATTTTGTCAATATATTTTTGTTTAACCGGGCCGCTCACCGCTGGTTATTATCGGTCCCTTCACTCAACTCCGGGTTCCCGGCTTCAAACTTTCAGCGCCGGCAATCGTTTTTTCTCTCGTCACTCGCGACTCGATTACAAACAGATAATCTTCAGAGTGGTATGAACACTGTCCTGCCAGGGCCAAAACATCGCCAGGATCCCGCCGCTGGGAAAATCTTTTTTGTACAGCGTCTGCGCGGCGGAAATACCCCCGTAATCTTTGGTCAACTGCACGGCCTCCGGAGTCGGCGCTACCCCGGAGGGGCTCAGAGGTTCTCCGAATATTTCCGTAAGGACTGTCGTCCACTCCGCAATATCTTTGCTGAAGAAAACAACCTCAACATAGTCATTGTCGACATCCCGCTCTTGATATACCGTCAAATGACTACATTTATTCAGGATTTCCTGTGCCGTCATCATCTACCTCCGTTGTCCGATACGCATAGGTTTTCGCTTGCGGGAAACCGTTTTTCCCGGCCGGGACTTGTTTTTCAAACCGAGGTCTTTCATCCCCAGTTTTTCTCTGACTTTTCCCAAAAGCATTTCAAGGTCTACCGGCTTAAAAACAATATCGTCTTCCGAATATCCCAATACCTGCATTGTCTCAGCAAACCCGGAAAAATTCAAGCTCCCAGTTAAAACAATTACCGGCAGTTTTATCCCGCGCGTATCCATTTCTTTCAGCAAAGTCACCCCGCGCATAACCGGCATACGCATATCCAGGATAAGGATATCGATTTTAGTTCCCGACTCCAGGATCTTTAGCGCATTCGCGCCGTGTGAAGCCGTACTTACATCACAACCACAGCGGGTGAAAAATTTTTGCAGCACTAAAACCATCTCCAACTCGTCGTCAACCACTAAAACCCTTGGCATACCCCCCCCTTGTTTATGCCGACCCAAACTTAATGGATGAATAATGAGTATTATATATAGACCGAACCGTGCTGGCAATATAATATTTATAACCAACCGGTAAAAATATACCGCTTATCATTCAATATGACAAAAAATCCGTTCAGGTATTATACTGCGCTTTATCACGGAACAACTCAATGCCCTCAAACATATCCTTGACGGTTTGGGCGCGCATAACCTGCGCCCGCAGCACCTTGGTCCCCCGCAATCCGCGGGTGTACCATACGTAGAACTTGCGAAACCGAACCACGCTGCCCTGCTCATTGAAACATCCCTGGCATAACCTGAAATGCTCGATCATGGTTTCGGCGATCTCATTGACCGTCGGACGCGGCGGTATTTTCCCGTCCTTAAGCATCGCCATGATTTCGCGAAATATCCAGGGATTCCCCAGGGCGCCCCGCGCCACCAGAATCCCGTCACAGCCGGTTTCATCAAACATCTTCTTCGCCAGCGTCGGACTTAGAATATCACCGCTGGCAATCACCGGCACGCTCACCTTTTTTTTAATTTTTCCGATCGCTTCATAATCAACCGTCCCGCTGTACCCCTGCGCCGCGGTCCTTCCATGTACAAACAAAGCGCTCACCCCGCTGTCCGCGGCATACGCGGCGATATCCGCCGCGGCAGTGCCGGAATTCCAGCCCAGCCGCAGCTTTACCGTAACCGGCATCCGGGAATAACCGACAATTGCTTTCAACAGCAGCTGCAGTTTCCGGGGAGTACGCAGTAATCCGGCGCCGTCTCCCTTGCTGACTATTTTTTTCTGCGGACACGCGGCGTTAAAATCAAGGATATCGTGGGGATACTTCTCCAATTTATCGATCGCCTGCTTGATATAGTCTATTTCACTGCCGACAAGCTGCACTCCCAATGGCCGGTCCTCCGGCGCGGTCTGCAGCAACTCCGCGGTTTTTTTATTTTCATAACTCAGCGAACGGGCGTTGATCATTTCCACAAAAGCATATTCACAACCGAAACGGCGGTTAATCAGCCGGAACGGAAGCGAACTGATCCCGGCCAAAGGGGCGAGCATTACCGGATGATTGAGTTTCGACAGGAAACCTGATTTCATGGCCGTTATTGTATCGGGAAATCACTTCTGCGTCAAACTCTTAATTTATCGCGCGGATCCGCCCTGATCAAACCCGAATGCGCACGGATATTAACCGCCAACACTTATACCATTTGTTTCTAAAATTTTTGCAGCCTGCGGCCTGTGGCTTGCAGCATTTTTTTACCGGACAATCCTGATGAAAAATGCTATAATAAAGTCATGAAAAATAAAGTTTACATCGGTATCGATATCGGCGGGACAAAAATTGCCGCCGGATTAGTCGACAACCACGGATCTTTACTCGCCCGGGCGAAACTGCCGACCCCGGACAAGGCGACTCCGGAACGGATCGTCGGCGTGGTGGAGAAACTTATCGCCGCAGTATTAAAACCGGGGCAGCAGCAGGCCGGCGATATTTCCGGGATCGGAGTCGGGGTTCCCGGAATTGTCGATGTCGCTACCGAAACCGTAAAAAAAACCGTTAATATCAACCTTTCCGGTTTCAACCTCACGCGGGCCCTGCAAAAAAAATTTCGCTGCAGGGTTGCCACCGGGAATGACGTCGACCTGGGGATCCTCGGAGAGCAATGGCTGGGCGCGGCACGGGGAGCGGAAAATGTGATCGGAGTATTCCCCGGCACCGGGATCGGCGGCGGGATTATCATCAATAATGCGCTGGTGCGCGGGGCTTCCGGTGCCGCCGGCGAAATCGGCCACATGATCATGCAGATCGACGGACCGCGCTGCAGCTGCGGCAACCGGGGATGCCTGGAAGCACTGGCAAGCCGTTGGGCACTTGAACGCGATATCCGCCAGGCGGTCAAAAACAAAGAAAAAACCATTATCACCAAACTCACCGGTAATGACCTCAGCGTCATAAAAAGTAAAACGATTCATCAGGCGCTCCGGGAAAAAGACCCTCTGACCACGCGGTTAATGACCCGGATCGCGGTAATCCTCGGACAGGCGAGTATTAATCTTCGTCACATTTTCGACCCGGATATCATACTATTCGTCGGAGGGCTTATCGAGGCTTGTTCGGATTTCATTATCCCCAGGATCAAGCAAGCCGTAAAACATGACCCGTTTTTCGGGCCGATCTCAAAATGCACGATTGTCGCCGCCTCATTGGCGGATAATGCCACGATTTTAGGCGCGGTTGCCCTGGTCCGGATGAAAATCGACCTCGTCCATTCGTCCGCATTATCGACACCGCCATTGCCGAACGATGCCAAAACAGTGGTAATTAAGGGGCAAACCCATACCAAAGACGTCTATATCCGCGCCAACGGCAGCATCAAACCCCGGGGAAAAAAAGCGATGAAAACTCCGGAATTGCTCTCGATAGAAGAAGCGAAAAAAATATGCCGAAAAAAAACCGAACGGTTGATTATCGGACTAAAGAAGAATAAACTGCTGCGTATCGCCCCGGAGGCGAAACGCTTCCTGAAAGAACGCCGGATCACTCTCATCTCCCTGCCCTGGGCTGAATCATTACAGCGGTATCAGCAAAACACCCAGCATACGGCATTATTACTGCGATTGACGTAATACAAAAAACAGAAACTGTCTACGGTCCACAGACCACGGACCACAGTAAAAAGCAGAAAAGTCACAGAGACGCCGTACTCGGAAGCAACGAGCAGTAAGAACTGAGTTTTTGGGCAGACCGCATTAATCGTTACTGACCAACAACAGTCAATAGCTTTTCCCACGTTTTGTTCTGCTGCAAACGCCGCCAGAAGACGACAAAACAACGGTAGGCATCTTTGCGAGACCGCACACAGTAACTTTTAAAATAATTGATCGCCGCATGTAGTGGTTTGTCCCGGTCTCGCGGAACATCCAACGCCGGCAGGATTTCGATGATCCA
>JAQULA010000046.1 GCA_028718845.1 Candidatus Omnitrophota bacterium | reverse complement strand
TTGATAGTGGACATATCCTTGACGCCCAGGAGCGACATATACAGAGTGCGCGGGATCGGAGTGGCCGTAAGGGTTAAAACATCGACCAGTTCGCGTAAATATTTCAAGGTTTCCTTGGCGCGTACGCCGAAGCGCTGCTCCTCATCGATAATGATCAATCCGAGGTCTTTGAACCGGATATCCCCGGAGAGTATGCGGTGCGTGCCGATAACAATATCGACGCTGCCGGAATTTAATTGCCGGATAATTTCATTTTGCTCGGCTTCGGTCTTAAACCGGCTGAGCATCTGGACATTAACCGGATAATCGCGGACGCGTTCGACCAGGTTATGATAATGCTGCTCGGCAAGAATAGTGGTGGGAACGAGCATGGCCACCTGCTTATTGTTCATTACCGCTTTGAACGCGGCCCGAAAAGCGACTTCGGTTTTTCCATACCCGACATCGCCGCAGAGCAGCCGGTCCATCGGCCGGGGCTGTTCCATGTCGCGGCGCACCTCGCTCCAGGCCTTGGCCTGGTCCGGGGTTTCCCGGAACGGAAAGCTTCGTTCAAAGTGTTCCTGCCATTCGCCGGCGGCGGAAAACGCGAATCCGCCGAGCGATGCCCGTTTTGCCTGCAGTTTCAGCAGTTCCTGGGCAAACCCGGTAATGCCGCGTTGAGTGCGGATTTTGGTGTTTTCCCAGAGCTTGCTCCCGAGTTTGTGCAGCCGGGGAGGATGCCCGGAAAATCCGATATATTTTTGCAGCAGATGTTTCTGGGCCAGGGGAACATAGAGTTTGTCTCCGTCGGCGTATTCCAGCGCGATATTTTTTTTCCCCTTTAAAACCGTAATGCCGAGATATTTCCCGATCCCGTGGTCGATATGTACGACAAAGTCGTTTTTTTCCAATTCCTCGAAATTATTGATGGTAAGGCGTTCCATGGTTTTCCGGAGAGCCGGCTGCCCCCGCGGCAGGATGATCAAGGGATTTTGGTCGCTGATGAGTTTTCCGCTGCTGCGCGAGAAAGTGAACATTTTTTTGATGATATCGAATTCCAGCTCGATGCGGACCGGGCTTTCATAATTGACCGGGTAAATATCGATGATCGAACCGCGATGGGCGAAATCGCCTTTTTCGGCAATGTCCCCGGTATGCTCATATCCCAGGCTTACACATTGCCGCAGGAGAGTTTCGGGATTAATTGATTGCTGAAGATATAATTTTAATGTCCTGAACATGGTGTTTTTATTGTATACCCTGGCCGGGGAGGAAGCAAGTTAAGGTCAAGTTCAGATCGATTGTTCGATTGCCGGCGACCGGGCCGGATTCAGCGGGATATCCGCGGCGCCGAGAAGCGGGTGCGGATAGTCGCAGTAATGCGGGATAAGTTCGACCAGTTTCCATTCCTCTCCGGGCTCGAAAGTCAGGTTCTCGATAACGGCCCTTCTTTCTTTATAAGGATTATGCGTAAGAATTTTTATCGGGCGGTTAGTAAGCACATCCCGCGCGCTATACCCGTCGCTGAAATCATTGTCGATCGGAGTTTCGACCCAGATTGTTTGCCGGGTCAGGTCTTTTTTTGTGTTCAACACGAAAACGATCCAGGTGTTTTTTTCCGTTTTCCAGGATAGGCCGATAAAACGGTCGAGATTGGCGTTGTCCAGGCCGGTAATGAATCGTTCTTCCTGCGTCGTGAGCTTACTGTATACATTCCGGATCAACTTTATCCAGTGGCTGTCACGGATCAGCCGTTCGAACCCGGAAAAATCGGGACGTTGGCTGATCTCCTCTTCCGTTGGGGGCAGATGCAGATGTTTCGCATCGTGCATGTTCGTTCCTCCGGCAATGGAATTGATTTGGCCGGAATGTCCGATAAAATCACGGATATCGATCATGACCGGAACGCCGAGGTGCCGGAGGACCAGGAGCAGGATCTTTATGCCGTCCCGCGGTATGCTGCGGGGTTGTTTTTTCAGGGTGACCCGGTAATTTTCGATGATCGATAATGCGAGTTGGTCGAAGTTGGAGGCATAGGTAGCGATCGCCGGAGTATCTTTACTGGCAATGAGCGTCATCGTGATATGATTGAGGGCATCGCGTAATATCCCGGCATGATGATCGTGCTGGTTGATTTCATACCAGGCGTGGAACAGCCGGTCGTCGTAATTCATGATATGCAGGCGGGGTTTATCCGCGGCCAGCAGACGCAGTTTGGCTTTATCGTATTCGGCATAGGTTTCCAGATATAATTCGATAGTTTTGTTCTTCTGTTCGGCATAGGCATTTACCGCCGAGAAAACCGTTTGCCAGGGTTCGGGCGACAACTCCGGATTATTAATGATTTTCCAACTCCACAGTGTCCAGCGCAGGTCCGCCGGGATCTGATTGACAAAATTATGTTTAAGCAGTTCATGGGCCAGGTCGATGCGGATACCGGTGGCTCCGGCATCGATCAGGGCGATGTATGAATTAATCAGGTATTGCTGGACTTCCGGCAGGAACACGTTCAGGATTGCCTGGTCGGCGTTTTTGTCGAATCCGCGTAGATGTACGACCAAAATCGGCCGCTCCTGGTTGTTCTCCGTAATGCGTACGGCGCAGAATTGGTAATTCTCCGGCCGATCAAGGATTTGATCGATGTAGCGCTGGCGGCTCTGCTCGGTGGTTAATGTTTGATACTGCTCTTTTTCCTCCGGACTCAGCTCTTTGTACACGGTGAGACGGTAATTGGCCGCATCGATTGCGTCCGGAGCGATCCAGGCGAACCCGTCGAATACAAGACCGATGCCGGCGCGGTCGGCTTCCGCGCGCAGGGTCAGCAGATCCTCGGCGGCGGAGCTCTCGGAAAGACGGGCATTTATCAGCAACGCCGGAGGCTGCTCCGGTATCTGCGGTGTATTGTCGCGCAGTTGGGCGTGGAGTCTTTCATAATTGAGTTCGGTTATCCCGGGGATGGAAAAGATATTGCCGTGAACGTCGCGGTACATATGTTCGCCGATTTTTATTTTTTTTGTCTCATATCCGTTAACGATGGTTGTGGCATTACCGGAACGGACATAATGTTTGCCGCTGGTTGTGACCTGGTGCACGGCCTCGGAAAACTTACTGGGCGGAAATAACCCGTAAGCATAAATGCGGTTAAACCCGGTGGTTTTAATCATGGGAAGCAGCCGGATCACTTTTTTGATGCTGTCGGCATATTCCTGCGGCCCGCGGCTGGTTTCAACCCCCAGGTCCAGAAGATAGGTCGCAAAAATTGCCGGCGTTGCCTCGTAGGCGTTGCCGAAAATCCTTTCCAGGATTCGCAGGGTTTTTTTATAAAGCGGATTGTCTTTCCGTCCGGCAAGGACTGCCTGCAGATTTTCCATGTACGCGGTGCGTTCATCATCGGTGCGGGTGGCCCGGTACCGGTCGACCAGTTCGTCGACACCGGCCGTATCGAGCTGGAAAAAAAATCGCAGTGTTTCCCGGCCAAGCGACAGATGCGGGGCAAGCGTAGCGCGGTTGCCCCGGATTGTCGACGGCATAACCGCCGCCGGATCCGGGAATATCCCGGCCGGTACGAGCAGAATACAGATAATTTTAATAATCAGAGAATTTTTCATGCCGATGCCGCAGTTGGTGCCGTGGTTGTGTAACGTCGGTTAAAAAGACGTTAAAGTATAGCACGGTAGTTACAATAATTCAAGGGGTTAGAGAAAGAGTTGCCGGGCAATTACCGGGGACCTCTGCCGGTTTAAAAGCGGGATAGAAAAAGAGGAATTAACCGATAACAACTGCGTTTAAAATAATCCGATGGTTTTCCCGTTTTCGTCGATATCGACTTTTGTACCGCAGGGTTCGCTGGGCAGTCCGGGCATAGTGCGCATTTTTCCGCATAATGGATAGATGAATCCCGCTCCGGTAGAGGCCCGGATATCGCGGATTGGCAGGGTAAAACCGGTTGGACGGCCTTTTAATTCCGGGTCATGCGACAGGGAAAGGTGGGTTTTAGCCATGCAGATCGGAAGGTTCCCGAAACCAAGATCGGTGTATTGCTTGATTTTTTTCTCGGCCAGCGGGTGATAGGATACCCCGTCCGCGCCGTAAATTTTTGTGGCGATAGTTTCAATTTTTTCTTTAATCGGGATATCCAGAGGGTAAAGGAAATTGAAATTATTCGGTTTTTCCGCGGCTTTTACTACCGCCGCCGCCAGTTCAGCGGTTCCTTCGCCGCCTTGGCCATGGGCCAGGCTGACTACAACGTCTTCCGCGCCGTATTCGCCGGCCATCCGTTTAACCAATTCGATTTCATTGTCCGTATCCGGGCTGAAACGGTTGATCGCCACCACCACCGGGATGCCGAATATGCGGATATTTTCAATTTGTTTGCGCAGATTAGCGCCGCCGGCCTCAACCGCGGATAGATTTTCCCGGAACAGACCGCTGTCGAGTGTTTTTCCGGTGACGACATTGAACCGGCCGCTGTGCATCTTGAGTGCGCGGATCGAGCATACCAGCACCGCGCAATCGGGTTTGAGTCCGCTGTAACGGCATTTAATGTCCATGAATTTTTCCGCGCCCAGGTCGGCGCCGAAACCGCTTTCGGTAACGACATAGTCGGCCAGCTTAAGCGCCATCCGGTCGGCCAGGATTGAGCTGTTGCCGTGGGCGATATTACCGAACGGACCGGTATGCACAAAACAGGCCGTGCCTTCGGTGGTTTGCACGAGGTTCGGTTTAATCGCGTCTTTAAGCAGTACGGCCATGGCTCCGGCGACTTTAATATCGTCGGCGGTGATCGGCTTGCCGTCATAAGTGGTGGCCAGAAAGATCCGGCCGAGTCTTTGCCGTAAATCCTTGAGCGAATTGGTCAACGCCAGGGCGGCCATGACTTCGCTGGCTTCGGTGATTTCAAATTCGCTTTCCCGCAACAGTCCGTTTTCTTTGCCGCCCAATCCGATAATGATTTCCCTTAGGAAACGGTCGTTAACGTCGATAACCCTCGGCCAGATGATGCTGTGCGGGTCAATGTTCAGGGAATTATTTTTGAGAATATGATTGTCCAGGAACGCGGCACAAAGATTATGCGCCAGGCCCACGGCATGGACATCGCCGGTAAAATGCAGGTTGATATCTTCCATGGGCAGGACCTGCGAATAACCGCCTCCGGCAGCGCCGCCCTTGATCCCGAATACCGGGCCCAGGGAAGGCTGGCGAATCGTGGCGATCGCTTTTTTATTCAGTTTATTTAAACCCAGGGATAGTCCGATGGTGGTAATTGTCTTGCCTTCACCAAGGGGGGTGGGCGTGATCGCCGTAACCACGATGTATTTCCCGTTGCGTTGTTCCGCCAGACGGTCGAGAAGTTTCAGCGAGATTTTGGCTTTGTACTTGCCGTGCGGTTCCAGCTCGTCATCATGGATGCCGATGGATGCGGCAATATCGCTTATCGGTTTAAGTTCAATAGACTGGGCGATGTCGAGGTCGCTGCGCATGGATAATGTCCTTTTTGGTTAGCCTTATTATAGAGGCCGGGGGAAACTGTGTCAAGGGTATAAGTACCGCCGGCCGGGCCCGGAGAGAATTTTTTTGCCATTGGGTTTGTGTATTTCCTGCTTGACGATGGCTTGTTTGAGACGTTACAATGGAAACATCGCTTACCCTTATCGGATTAATAATTGAGGTGTTTTTATGCAGGCGGATAAGTTTACCTATGCGGTGCAGGAGGCTCTGCAAGCCGCGCAGGAATCGGCGCGGAATCACCGGCATCAGCAGCTCGATGTTGAACACGTTTTCAGCGCGCTTCTTGCCCAGGAACAGGGCAGTCTGAGTCTTGTCCTGGAGGAGCTGGGAATGGCGCCCGGAGCGTTGGCGGCGTTCCTGGAGGAATCGTTGGGGAAGAAAACCCAGGTTTCCGGGGGAGAAGTTTATTTAAGCGCGCGGGTCGAAAAGCTGCTGCAGCAGGCGGAAAAAGAAGCCGGGCAACTGCATGATGAGTTTATCGCCGCGGAACACTTGTTGCTGGCGGCCGCTCGGGAAAGACAGGATGACCTGGGGAAATTTCTGCACCGGCACGGAGTTTCCCATGATACAATAATAACCACCCTGAAAAAAGTACGAGGAGGGCAGAACGTGACCGATCAGAATGCCGAAAGCAAATATAAAGCTTTGGAAAAATATACCCGCGATCTGACCGCGATGGCCCAGGCCGGGCAATTGGACCCGGTCATCGGCCGCAACGATGAGATCCGGCGGGTGGTCCAGGTTTTGTCTCGCCGGACTAAGAACAATCCGGTGCTGATCGGCGAAGCCGGAGTGGGAAAAACCGCGATCGTCGAGGGCCTGGCCCGGCGCATTGTGGAAAAAGATGTTCCGGATACCCTGAAAAACAAGAAAATCCTGGTGCTTGACCTGGGGGCTTTGATTGCCGGAGCGAAATTTCGCGGTGAATTCGAAGAACGGCTTAAAAGCGTGCTTAAAGAACTTTCCCAGCGCAAAGGCGAAATCGTGCTGTTATCGATGAACTGCATACCCTGGTCGGCGCCGGCGCCGCCGAAGGGGCGATGGATGCGTCGAATATGCTTAAGCCCGCCCTGGCCCGCGGGGAATTGCTGTGCATCGGAGCCACGACTTTGGATGAGTACCGCAAACATATCGAGAAAGACGCGGCCCTGGCCCGCCGGTTTCAGCCGGTGTTCACCAGTGAGCCCAGCGTCGAGGACACCATCGCTATTTTACGCGGTTTGAAAGAACGTTATGAAGTGCATCACGGCGTGAAAATCAAAGATGCCGCCTTGGTGGCGGCAGCCGTATTGTCGCACCGCTATATCAGCGACCGGTTTCTGCCGGATAAGGCGATCGACCTGGTCGATGAAGCGGCCAGCCGCCTGCATATCGAGATCGACAGTATGCCTCAGGAGGTCGATGCGATCGAGCGGGTCATCCGCCAGCAGGAAATCGAGCGCATGGCCCTGAAAAAAGAAAAAGACAGCCAAAGCAAAGAACGTCTGGAAGCTCTGGAAAAACAGCTCAATGAGCATAAAAAAGAATCGGAAGCGATCAAGGCTAAATGGCAGAATGAAAAGTTTTTGATCACCAATATCCGTTCATTGAAAGATCATCTGGAAAAAGCGAAGATCGAGGAGGAAAAGGCCGAACGCGAAGGCGACCTGGACAAAGCGGCCCAGCTCAAGTACGGAACGCTTATCGAGCTGGAAAAAAAATTGAAAGACGAGAATAAGAAGCTGGAAAAACTGCAAAAAGAAACCCAGATGCTTAAAGAAGAAGTCGATGAGGAGGATATCGCGGAGGTTGTGTCGCAATGGACCCATATCCCGGTGGCGCGGATGATGGAATCCGAAGTCCAGAAGCTCATCCGGATGGAAGCGGAAATAAAACGGCGCGTGGTCGGACAGGATGAGGCGGTTACGGCGGTAGCCAAGGCGGTACGCCGCAGCCGGGCCGGATTGTCCGATGCCAACCGCCCGATCGGTTCGTTTATTTTTATGGGTCCGACCGGAGTGGGAAAGACCGAACTGGCGCGGGCGTTGGCGGAGTTTTTGTTCGATGATGAACGGGCCATGGTCCGTTTTGACATGAGCGAATATATGGAAAAGCATACGGTATCGCGCCTGCTCGGCGCGCCGCCCGGATATGTCGGATATGAAGAAGGCGGCGCCTTGACCGAGGCTGTCCGCCGCCGGCCTTACAGCGTGGTTTTGTTCGATGAGATCGAAAAGGCGCATCCGGACGTGTTCAATGTCCTGCTGCAGCTGCTTGAAGACGGGCGGATCACCGACGGACAAGGTCATACGGTTGATTTCAAGAACACGATCGTCATCCTGACCTCGAATGTCGGCAGCCAGTTCCTGGCCGAAGATGATTACGAAAAAGCCGCGGGCCTGGCCGAAGAAGAACTGCGCCGGACGTTCCGTCCGGAATTTCTGAACCGGATCGACGCGATTATCGTGTTCCATCGTTTGCGTCCGGAGGATTTGCAGGAAATCGTCGGGATCCAGCTGGCTCGGCTGACGCGTAAACTGGCCGAGAAGAATATCGCGATCACTTTCCGGAGTGAAGCGAACAAACTGCTCGCCGGCCAGGGGTATGACCCGGTTTACGGCGCGCGGCCGCTGAAGCGGCTGATCCAGCAGAAAATTGTCGATGAATTGGCTCTGGAGCTGTTGGAAGGAAAATTCAAGGCCGGCGATGCGGTGAACGTGGGAGTGAATCCGAAAACCGAAACATTTACGTTTGAGAAAAAGTAAAGGAAAGAACGAGGGCTATGTTAAAGATTGAAAATCTAAGCGTGGAAATCGAGGGCCGCCGGATCCTCCACAAGGTGAATCTGCACATCAAAGAAGGAGAGACCTTTGTTTTATTCGGGCCCAACGGTTCGGGTAAGACTACTTTGCTGATGACGATCATGGGATTCGGAAATTACCGGGTTACCGAGGGGAAAATATTCTTCCGCGGCGAGGATATTACCGCGCTTCCGGTGGATGAACGGGCGCGCCGGGGGATCGGCATGCTGTTTCAGCGGCCGCCGACGATCAAAGGGGTAACCCTGCGTCAGATGGTTGAGGTGTGTTCCGGGAAAAAGAATGATACCGAGGAATTGGCCGGCCAGCTGCGGTTGAACGATTTTCTTGACCGGGATGTCAATCACGGTTTTTCCGGGGGAGAGATCAAACGTTCCGAATTGCTGCAGTTAAAGGCGCAGGGCGCGGATTTTTTATTGCTCGATGAGCCGGAATCCGGGGTGGACCTGGAAAACATCTGCCTGATGGGCGGCGCGATCAATGCGCTGCTGCAAAAAGACCGGCATCATGAAAAACGAACGACCTCGGGGCTGATCATTACCCATACCGGATATATCCTTGATTACGTGGAGGCCGATCGCGGTTGCGTGATGATCAAGGGTAAATTTATCTGCCGCGGCAATGCCCGCGAATTGCTGAAAGATATCCATAAAACCGGGTATCAGGAGTGTGCCGCATGTCAGCGCTAAAAAACGATAAACTCAAGGAACGCGCGTTAAAGGCAATCGATAAGCCGGCGGCATTTGGCGAGGATATCGATTTGAAAAAATTCAAACGACAAAGTAAACAACATACCTATGTCGATGATATTAAAAAAATGGCGGCCAAAGAAAAAGAAACATTGCTGTCTTCCGGAATCGATGTCGGTGAAAAAGAACGCTCCGGCACCTATGTCCAGATGGACCAGTCGGTAGTACATTGCAGTGTAAAACAGGACGGCCTGGAACTGCTCAGTGTCGACGCGGCGCGGAAAAAATATGACTGGTTCGGCGATTACTGGTGGAACGCGGTCAGTGTCGACAGCGATAAATATACCGCTCAGGCGGCATTGGAGCCGCATTTCGGTTATTTCATCCGGGCCCGGAAAGGCGTGGAGGCGGTATTTCCGCTGCAGGCCTGTTTATACCTGGGGCAGGAAGGGGCATCGCAGAATGTGCATAATGTGATCATTGCCGAGGAAGGGTCGCGGCTGCATATCATTACCGGCTGTACCACGGCCAAAGATGTGCACAGCGGGGTGCATCTGGGGGTGTCGGAATTTTATATCAAAAAAAATGCCCGGGTTACTTTTACGATGATTCATAACTGGGCCGAAGATGTGCTGGTCCGGCCGCGCACGGTAACCATTGTTGAAGAGGGGGGAGTGTTCCTTTCCAATTATATCTGCATGAAGCCGGTAAAATCCCTGCAGATGTATCCGGTGACCAAACTTATCGGCCGGGGCGCGACCGCCCGTTATAATACGATCCTGGTGGCGACGCCGGGTTCGCATCTGGATGTGGGATCGAAAGTCATTTTAAGCGCGCCGGATACCAAGGCCGAAATGATTGCCCGGACCATAACCACCGGAGGAGAGATCATTGCCCGCGGACAGCTGGTCGGCGAGGTCACTCCGGTAAAAGGGCATTTGGAATGCCGCGGTTTGATTTTATCGGAGAAGGGCGTTATTCATGCCGTTCCGGAGCTGATCGGCAAGGTCAGCGGGGTG
The DNA here is from genome assembly GCA_028718845.1 of Candidatus Omnitrophota bacterium. GTDB lineage: Bacteria > Omnitrophota > Gorgyraeia > B26-G9 > B26-G9 > JAQULA01. The sequence goes on along the minus strand of JAQULA010000046.1, from coordinate 75 downwards.
GATCTATCGCATGAAGCCGCGGTCGGCAAGATCGCTCAGGAAGAGATCGAATACCTGATGTCCCGCGGTTTGAGC
>JAQULA010000045.1 GCA_028718845.1 Candidatus Omnitrophota bacterium | reverse complement strand
ACCGATCCCGGGGTGGCCGATGCTACCTATATCGAGCCGATTACTCCGGAAGTAGTGGAAAAGATCATTGAAAAAGAACGTCCGGATGCTTTATTGCCGACCTTAGGCGGGCAAACCGGCTTGAACACGGCAATGGCGGTTGCCGAACGCGGTGTTTTGGAAAAATACAACGTGAAAATGATCGGCGCCAATACCGAGGCTATTCGCAAGGCGGAAGACCGTAAATGTTTTAAACAGGCCATGCAAAAGATCGGGCTGGATGTGCCGAAGAGTATTTTGGCCTACTCCATAGAAGAGGCGCGCGCGGCCTTGAAAAAGATGGGGCTGCCGCTGATTATCCGGCCGAGTTACACCTTGGGCGGCACCGGCGGCGGGATCGTGGATACTCCGGAAGAATTCGAACGCATTGCCGACCTGGGCTTGCGCAGCAGTATGATTCATGAAATTCTCATCGAAGAATCGGTGATGGGCTGGAAAGAGTATGAGCTGGAAGTGATGCGCGATACCAAGGATAACGTGGTGATCGTGTGTTCGATCGAGAATTTTGACCCGATGGGGATTCATACCGGCGATTCAATCACCGTGGCACCGGCCCAGACCCTGACAGACCAGGAATACCAGCGGATGCGCGATGCTTCCCTGGCGATTATCCGCGAGATCGGAGTGGAAACCGGCGGGTCGAATATCCAGTTCGCGGTTAATCCGGAAAACGGCCGGATGGTGGTTATCGAAATGAATCCGCGGGTTTCGCGCAGTTCGGCATTGGCCAGCAAAGCGACCGGATTTCCGATCGCTAAATTTGCCGCCAAGCTTGCGGTGGGGTATACCCTGGATGAGATCCGCAACGATATTACCAAAGAGACTCCGGCTTCGTTTGAACCGACAATTGATTATTGTGTGGTAAAAATTCCCCGCTTTACGTTTGAAAAATTTCCCGAGGCGCAGGATATCCTCGGTATTTCCATGAAATCCGTGGGGGAAACCATGGCCATCGGCCGCACATTTAAAGAGGCCTTACAAAAAGGCCTGCGCGGCTTGGAAATAAAACATAGCGGTTTGGATAATAAACAGGATTACAGCGAAATCGACGATGAAAAACTGATGCTGCGGCTGAAAGAACCGAACGCGTCGCGCATTTTTTATATTAAATACGCGATGCAAAAGGGGATGAGTTCCCAAGAGATTGCCGCGATTACGCATATCGATCCCTGGTTTTTGGTGGAGCTCGAAGAGATCCTGGCTTTGGAAAAAGAGATTGTTGCGCATGCCGCTGCGCTTACGGAAAAACATAAAACCGTCGAGCATTTTGACGCGGAATTGCTGTTACAAGCGAAGCAATTTGGCTTTAGTGATTGCCAGATTGCGGAATTAACCGCGTCGGACGAGTTGACGATCCGCCAATTGCGCAAGAAAAAAGGCGTAAACGTTGTTTATAAATTGGTGGATACTTGTGCCGCTGAATTCGAGGCGTATACGCCGTATTATTATTCCACCTATGAAACGGAAGACGAATTCCGTGCTTCCGACCGTAAAAAAATAATGATTCTCGGCGGCGGGCCGAACCGCATCGGCCAGGGGATCGAATTCGATTATTGCTGCTGCCATGCTTCGTTCGCGCTCAAGGAGCTGGGATTCGATACGATCATGGTCAATTCCAACCCGGAAACCGTGTCCACGGATTATGATACTTCGGATAAGCTGTATTTCGAACCGCTTACCTTTGAAGACGTGATGAATATTATCGATAAGGAAAAACCGTACGGCGTGATCGTCCAGTTCGGCGGCCAGACACCATTGAATCTGGCGAAAAAACTGGCTGACGCCGGCGCGCCGATTATCGGGACATCCGTGGAATCGATTGACCGCGCCGAAGACCGGGATAAATTTTCCCGGTTAGTGCAGAAATTGGGTATTAACCAGCCGGCGAACGGTTCGGCGACGACCAAAGAGCAGGCCAAAGCCATTGCCAAAGAGATCGGTTATCCGGTATTGGTACGCCCGTCCTATGTTTTAGGCGGCCGGGCCATGCGTATTGTCTATACGGAAACCGATTTGTTGAAATTCATGAAGGAAGCGGCCGAAGCCTGCGCCGGACATCCGATCCTGATCGATAAATTTTTGGAAGACGCCGTGGAAGTCGATGTTGACGCGCTCTCGGATGGAAAGATGACGGTGATCGGCGGGATCATGGAACATATCGAGGAAGCCGGCGTTCATTCCGGCGATTCCGCGTGCGTGCTGCCGCCGCATACTTTGGATGATGAGATCATTGATACGATTCGCAAGTGCACGATTGCCTTATCGCGGGAATTGGTGGTCAAAGGTTTGATTAACATTCAGTTTGCGATTAAAAATGATACGGTTTTTGTCCTGGAGGTTAATCCCCGCGCTTCGCGTACCGTGCCGTTTGTCAGTAAGGCGACCGGAGTTCCGCTGGCAAAGATCGCCGCGCAGGTTATGGCCGGGAAAACCTTGCCGGAACTGGGGATAACCGAGGAAAAGAAAGTGGCCCATGTGGCGGTTAAGGAATCGGTATTGCCGTTTTCACGGTTCTCCGGAGTGGATATTATTCTCGGACCGGAAATGAAATCGACCGGCGAGGTTATGGGCATTGATAAATCTTTTGGTATCGCGTTTTATAAATCTCAATTGGCTGCGGGCACCGTGCTGCCTCGGAAAGGGATGATCTTTATCAGCGTGAAGAACGGGGATAAACGCGGCATTGTTTTTCTGGCGAAGAAACTTTCCGATTTAGGGTTTGAATTGCTTGCGACCAAAGGGACGTCGAAAGTATTGCGTTCGAACAATATCAAAGTAAAAACAGTGGGAAAAATAGCCGAAGGCAGTAACGATATTCCCGAGCTGATTCGTGCCGGGCAGATTAAGCTGATTATCAATACGCCGTCCGGAAAAACCGGGCAATCGGATATGAAACCGATGCGCAATCTGGCCGTGATGAACGGCATTCCCTGTATTACAACCTTACAGGGAGCGCAGGCCGCGGTTAACGGCATGGATTCAGTGGTTAAAGAGGATTTTTCGGTTAATTCGATTCAGGAATATTTGCGGGCCGATTGTGCCGCCCATACGGTGAATGCCGGGCGTTAAGCAAAGAGTTGTCTGCCATATTAAAGTGGGGAGAAATGATATGCCGCGCAGAAATGATATCCACAAAATATTGATTATCGGGTCCGGCCCGATTATTATCGGCCAGGCCTGTGAATTCGATTATTCCGGAACGCAGGCCTGTAAGGCGTTAAAGGAAGAGGGATACGAAGTTGTGCTGGTTAATTCGAACCCGGCGACAATTATGACCGATCCCGGTATGGCCGATAAGACCTACATTGAACCGTTAACCGTGGAAAGTATCGAGAAAATAATCGAGAAAGAAAAACCGGACGCGCTTTTGCCCAATCTCGGCGGGCAGACCGGGTTGAATCTTTCTATCGCTTTATCTCGCGCGGGAGTTTTGAAAAAACACAACGTCGAACTGATCGGCGTCAAAGAGGACGCTATCGAGCGCGGCGAAGACCGGATTATTTTTAAAGACACGATGAAAAAACTCGGTATTTCCATGCCGCTGTCTGAGCCGTGTTATGCGGTGGAAGAAGCGGAAAAGATCGCCGAACGCCTGAAATATCCGGTAGTCGTGCGCCCGGCCTATACTTTGGGCGGCACCGGCGGCGGGATTGCCTATAATGTTGAAGAATTGCGGGAAATTGCCACGCGCGGTCTGGACGCCAGCCTGGTGCGCCAGGTGCTGATTGAAGAATCGGTGCTGGGCTGGGAAGAGCTGGAATTGGAAGTGGTGCGCGATCATAAGGACCAGAAAATCACGGTATGTTTCATCGAAAATATCGATGCCATGGGCATCCATACCGGGGATAGTTTCTGCGCGGCTCCGATGCTGACGGTCCCGGAGTCATTGCAAAAACGGCTGCAGGAAATTTCCTACAAAATTGTTGACGCGATCGGGGTGATCGGCGGAACCAATATTCAATTTGCCCATAACCCGGAAGATGACCGGCTGGTGGTTATTGAGATTAACCCGCGCACTTCGCGGTCGTCGGCGCTGGCTTCCAAGGCAACGGGATTTCCGATTGCGCGTATTTCCACAAAACTCGCGGCCGGGTTGTCCATGGATGAGATCCCTTACTGGAAAAAGGGGACCTTGGAACAATATGCCCCCAGCGGTGATTATGTGGTGATCAAGTTTGCCCGCTGGGCTTTTGAAAAGTTTCCCGGCGCGCAGGATATCCTCGGCACGCAGATGAAAGCTGTGGGCGAGGTCATGAGTATCGGCAAGACGTTTAAAGAGGCGTTCCAGAAAGCGATTCGTTCCCTGGAAATAAAACGCTACGGCCTGGGCGGAGCGAAGGATTTTGGCACGCTGTCCCTGGACCGCTTGAAAGAAAAAATAGCCGTACCCTCCAGCGAGCGTATTTTTTTGATGTATGAAACCTTGCGCAAAGGCATGCCGGTCGATGAACTGCACAGCCTTACGCATGTCCACCGTCACTTTATTCAGGAAATGAAAGATCTGGTTGAATTTGAAAAAGAATTGCTCTCCAGCGCCTGGAAAAAACTTCCCGATGAAAAACTGATCAAGGCTAAGCAGTGGGGATTTGCCGATAAATATCTTGCCGGATTGTTCAATGTGTCCGAGAAAGAAGTCCGGACCCGGCGTCTGCGCTGCGGGATGCGCGAAAGCTATGAAGCGGTTCCCGTAAGCGGGGTTAAAAACGCAGCGTATTATTATTCCACCTATAACGCCAAAGATTCCGTGCCGGTTTCCAATCGGAAAAAAGTGATGATTTTAGGCGGCGGCCCCAACCGCATCGGACAGGGGATCGAGTTTGATTATACCTGTGTGCACGCCGCGTTTGTCCTGCGCGACGAGGGATATGAATCGATCATGGTTAATTGTAATCCGGAAACCGTGTCCACGGATTACGATACCTCGAACAAGCTTTATTTTGAACCGCTGACCGTGGAGGATGTCCTCTCCATTTATGAAAAAGAAAAACCGGAAGGGGTGATCGTGCAGTTCGGCGGACAGACGCCGCTGAATATCGCCCAGGAATTAAAAGATAACGGGGTGCGGATTTTAGGCACGACCCCGGAATGCATTAACCTGGCGGAAGACCGGGAAGAATTTCGCAAGAAGATGATCGCCTTGAATATCCCGCAGCCGGAAAGCGGTACGGCGCGTTCGCTGGAGGAAGCCTTGGCGATTGCCGGAAAAATCGGCTATCCGCTGATGGTGCGGCCTTCCTATGTGTTGGGCGGCCGTGGCATGGAGGTAATTTATGACGAGGTAATGCTGCGGCGTTATGCCGTCGAAGCGATTCAGGTTTGCCCGGAACACCCGATGCTGATCGACCGCTTTCTGGAAAATGCCATTGAGACGGAAGTCGATGCCCTGTGCGACGGCAAGGAAACTTTTGTGGCCGCGATCATGGAACATATTGAATTAGCCGGCGTCCATTCCGGAGATTCCGCCTGCGTTATTCCGAGCCGGACGATCAAGGAAAAGCATCTGAAAACCATCGAGAAATATTCCAAGCAGATTGCCGAGGAATTGGGGGTCGTCGGTTTGATGAATATCCAGTACGCAATCTGCGAAGATAAGGTCTATATTTTAGAGGCGAACCCGCGCGCTTCGCGCACGGTGCCGCTGGTATCCAAAGTCATGGGCATTCCGATTGCCCGTATCGCCACCCAGCTGATGTTGGGAAAGAAAATCAAGGATTTCCCGGAATTGAAAGTAAAAAAATTAGCTTATGTAGCCGTCAAGGAAGCGGTTTTCCCCTTTAACATGTTTCCCGGGGTTGATCCGGTGCTCGGACCGGAAATGCGCGCCACCGGAGAGGTGATGGGCATTGCCGATTCTTTCGCGCTGGCTTTTTACAAGGCCGAAGAAGCGGCGGGAACAAAGCTTCCGGTGCAGGGTAATGTCTTGTTAACGGTGGCCGATAAGGATAAGAAAGCATTGCTGCCGATCGCGCGCAGTATCGTAAAGCTCGGTTTTGCTATTTATGCTACCGAAGGGACAAGCCGGTTGCTGCGGGAAAACGGCATTGATAATGTTCAGATAAAAAAAGTTCATGAAGGCCGCCCGAATATTGTCGATGCGATGAAGAACCAGGAAATAAATTTAATTATTAATACGCCGGTGGGGCGCAGCGGGAAAGCGGATGATAGTTATATCCGCGTTATGGCTATCCAGCAGAAAGTGCCGTATATTACGACGATGGCCGCGGCCGAGGCGAGTGTTAAAGGTATCGACGCTTTTAAGCAGGAAAAAATTTTTCCAAAGGCGTTGCAGGATTATTATAAAGAAGCCGAAAAAAAACAATAATAATCGTATAGAAGGGATAGAATAATCATGTGTGGAATTATCGGCATAACCGGACATAAGGATGCCGCCCGGCTTACTTATCTGGGGCTCTATGCGTTGCAGCATCGCGGCGAAGAAAGCGCGGGGATTGTTTCCTATGACCGCAGGAACATGCATTCGCATCAGGGCATGGGGCTGGTCGCGGATATATTTGATGAAGCGGCGATTCGTTCTCTGCGCGGCGATATTTCCGTGGGGCATGTGCGCTATTCCACTACCGGTTCGAGCCTGCAGCGAAATATCCAGCCGTTTCTGGTTTGCCATAAACGCGGCAGTATTGCCATCGCCCATAACGGTAATTTTACCAATACCTCGGTATTGCGGGAACGGCTGGAAGAGAACGGTTCGATATTCCAAACGACCATGGATTCCGAGATAATCGTGCATCTGTTGGCGCAGTCTAAGCATAAAGATTGCAAACAGCGGGTGATCGAAGCGCTGGCCCCGCTGGAGGGAGCGTATTCGCTGGTAATGCTGCTGGATGATATTTTAGTCGGCGCGCGGGACCCGCACGGATTTAGGCCGTTGTGCCTGGGGAAGTTTGACGGCTCCTACGTGCTGGCAAGCGAGACCTGCGCCCTGGATCTGATGCAGGCGGAGTATATCCGCGATATTGAACCGGGCGAAATCGTGTTTATCACCAAACAAGGCCTTGCCTCGATCAAACCGTTTCCTAAACGCAAGCACGCTTTTTGTATCTTCGAATATATTTATTTTGCCCGTCCGGACAGCAATATCTTCGGGAAAAACGTTTATTTGACCCGAAAACGCCTGGGCGAACAATTGGCCAAAGAAGCGCCGGCGAAAAATTGTGATCTGGTGATGCCGATTCCGGACTCCGGCAGTTACGCGGCGATGGGGTTTGCCAATAAATCGAAAATCCCGCAGGAAATCGGGATGATCCGCAATCACTATGTTGGCCGAACCTTTATTCAGCCGTCTCAATTTATTCGTGACTTTCGAGTAAAAGTGAAGCTTAATTCGATCAAGGACGCGATCAACGGAAAGCGCCTGGCGGTGGTGGAAGATTCGATTGTGCGCGGGACGACCAGTAAAGCACGCGTGAAAACTCTCTATGAAGCGGGCGCGAAAGAAGTGCATATGCGGATCAGCTGTCCTCCGATAACCTGCCCTTGTTTTTACGGTATCGATTTCCCGACCAAAAAAGAACTGATCGCGGCCAACCGCAGCGTTAACGAAGTTAAAAAATTCATGGGATTGGACAGCCTGGAATATTTGAGTCTGGAAGGAATGCTTGCGGCGATGCTGTTGCCGGCGTGTGAATTCTGTACGGCCTGTTTTAACGGCGATTATCCGACAAAAATACCCCGGCATTTTTCCAAGAAAATGCTGGAAAAAAAAGGATAACTTTATGGCCGCAAAAATCGGGTTTGATAATGAGCGGTATTTAAAGGAACAAACCGCGGCGATCCTGGAACGGGTACGCTCGTTCGACGGCACGTTGTACCTTGAATTCGGCGGGAAATTACTGTTCGATTATCATGCCGCGCGGGTTTTGCCCGGCTTCGCGCCCAATGTGAAAATGCAGCTTTTGCAGCAGTTGAAAGATAAGGCCGATATTATCCTGTGCATTTATTCCGGGGATATCGAACGCAGAAAAATCCGGGCGGATTTCGGGATCACCTACGATGTCGATGTTTTGAAAGTGATTGATGACCTGGAAGCCCGCGGGATCGGGATCCGCGCGGTCGTGATAACCCGTTTCGATAACCAGCCGGCGGTTAAAATTTTCAAAAATAAATTGGAACGCCGCAATATCAAAGTCTACACGCATTCATTTACCAAGGGCTATCCTACGAATGTCGACCTGATTGTCAGCGATGAGGGATATGGGGCGAATGAATATATTCAGACAAAAAACCCTCTGGTTATTGTTACCGGACCCGGCCCCTGCAGCGGGAAATTAGCGACCTGCCTTTCGCAGTTATATCATGATTATCGCCGGGGGCTGAAAAGCGGGTACGCGAAATTCGAAACCTTTCCGATCTGGAATATTCCGCTCAAACACCCGGTTAATGTCGCCTATGAAGCGGCAACCGCGGATATCCGCGATTTTAATCTTATCGACCCGTTTCATTTAGAGGCGTATAGTACCTCGGCGGTCAATTACAACCGGGACGTCGAAGTTTTTCCCGTATTGAAGCGGATTTTAGAAAAGATAACTCACGCGGAATCCCGCTACCAGTCGCCGACGGATATGGGAGTTAATCGCGCCGGGTTCGGGATTGTTGATGATGAGATAGTCAAAGACGCGGCAAAACAGGAAGTAATCCGCCGCTATTTCCGCTACGCCTGCGAATATATGATGGGGTTCGTGGATAAGGAAACCGTGCAGCGCGTAGAGCTGCTGATGGAGGAATTGCATATAAAGCCGGAAGACCGGGCGGTGGTTGCTCCGGCACGCGATACCGCTGCTGCGGCGCAAAAAAAGAGCGAGGGACAGGACGGTATTTTTTGCGGAGCGGCTGTGGAATTAAAGGACGGCTCGATCATTACCGGTAAAAATTCGCCGTTAATGCACGCGGCATCAAGCCTGGTATTGAACGCGATAAAGAAAATGGCCGATATCCCGGATAAAATTCATTTATTATCCCCGAATATCCTTGAATCGATACGGGTGTTGAACAGCGATATTTTAAAAGCGAGAAGCGTGAGCCTGTCGCTGGATGAAGCCTTGATTGCGTTGAGTATCAGCGCGGCAACGAATCCCACCGCGCAGGCGGCAATGGAGAAATTACATGACCTGCAGGGGTGTGAAGTGCATATGACGCATATGCCGACTCCCGGAGACGAAACCGGGCTGCGGCGGCTGGGAGTGAACTTAACCAGTGAACCGAGTTTTTCCACGAAAGGGCTGTTTGTACTATGAAGCTCACCCGGGATGACTCCCGGTGTTTTTGAGCGGAATCCCGCAGATTCAGATATGCGCGGATAAATGGAGACCGTATGGCAAAATTTATTTTTATAACCGGCGGCGTTGTTTCCAGTCTGGGCAAGGGCATTGCTTCCGCTTCCATCGGGAAGCTCCTGGAAGCGCGGGGATTGAAAGTGACATTGATCAAGTGTGACCCGTATATCAATGTCGACCCGGGAACGATGAACCCCTTTCAGCACGGCGAAGTTTACGTTACCGATGACGGAGCGGAAACCGACCTGGACCTCGGCCACTACGAACGTTTTACCAAAGCGAAATTGACCCGGGACAACAATATTACCACCGGGAAAATATATTACTCGGTTATCAGTAAAGAACGTCAGGGCGACTATCTGGGCAAAACGGTCCAGATTATTCCCCATATCACCGATGAAATAAAAGACGGGATCAAAAAAGTCGCTTACGGGAAAAAAGTCGATATCGTTATCGTGGAAATCGGCGGCACGGTCGGAGATATCGAAGGGCTGCCGTTTCTGGAGGCGATCCGTCAGTTGAAGCATGAATTGGGCAAGGAATATGCGATTAATATTCATTTAACGCTGGTGCCGTTCATCAAATCCGCGGGGGAAATCAAAACCAAACCGACCCAGCACAGCGTGGGCACGCTGCGGGAAATCGGGATTATCCCGGATATTATCTTATGCCGAACTGAAAAAGTGCTTTCCAAAGAAGCCCGGGAAAAAATCGCCCTTTTTTGCAATGTCGATGCCGACGCGGTAATCCAGGCCATCGACGTAAAAAGCATCTACGAATGTCCGGGGGCATACCGGCGGGAAAAAATCGACGCGCTGATCGTAAAGCTGCTTAACCAACCCTGCGGCGAAAGCGATCTGACGGAAT
>JAQULA010000044.1 GCA_028718845.1 Candidatus Omnitrophota bacterium | reverse complement strand
CTTTATCGGTGCCCTGGTGTGCGGACATTTAGGGCAAGCTTTGTCAAAAACAAGGCTAATGTTCATTAGTCTTATTGCCACCGTCCTGTCTATCGCCGGTTTTATCGTGGTTTTAAAAGTGTCCGCCTCATTGCATGCGGCGATGGGTTTAGCCGTTCTGATCGGTATCAGCGTGGGCCCGGTGTTTATTTCCGGAAATACCCTGATCCATGAAGTAATAAAAACGGAAATGCGGGGAAGGATATTTAGTTCATTAGGTATTGTTATGAATCTGGGATTTCTGATCGCAATGTTTATTGCCTCAAAAGTATCGGATTATATCAGCCCGGGCCGGATCATTATCGCTATATCCGGCATTTTGGTCCTTTACGGCATAGTCGGGATGGCTCGGGTTGATTTTAAACGCTGATCATCGGCCTTCGGAAATGGAAACGCCGGGTTGAAGATAAGCGGGAGAAGCAACAGCGGTAAGTAACGGGATTTCCGAGAGAAAAGAGTTTTGACAATCCCTCCGGTTTATGTTAAAATAGCCGCTATTATGCATAGGGATGGATAAAATAACCTTCAATAATTTCTCAACGGCCGGGACAATTAATCCGCCTGGATTCTCCGGCGGCAGGTACCGATAAACCGAAAACCGTAGAAAGTTTACCGATTATGTTTGGAAAACCAAAATATACGATTGTTAAGATAAAAAAGAAGGAAATGCCCGGCGGAATTTGCACGAAATGCGAGGACTGCGGGCAAATCATTTTCAATAAACAGCTTAGCGAGAATCTGAATATTTGCTCCAAATGCGATTACCATTTCGTGATGAGCGCGCGGGAGCGGCTTTCGCTGCTGATCGACGATGGAACGTTTGAAGAGTTCGATAAGTTCCTGGGGCCGAAGGATGTAATCGCTTTTAAAGGTCCGAAAACCTATCCGGAAAAAATCAAACAGGACCAGGAAGCCACCGGGCTCATCGATGCGGTTATTACCGGCAGCGGAAAACTCGACCAGCGAAAAGTGGTCATAGCCATTACCGATTCCCGTTTTATTATGGGGTCAATGGGGTCGGTGGTCGGAGAGCAAATCGTCCGGGCCACGGAATGGGCTACTGAACACAAGCTTCCGATTATTATTGTCTCCGGTTCCGGCGGAGGCGCCCGCATGTACGAGGGAATGTTTAGCCTGATGCAGATGGCCAAAACATCCGCAGCTTTGGGGCGGCATAAAAATAAAGGTTTACTGTATCTCTCGGTCCTGACCAATCCGACCATGGCCGGTATTATGGCCAGCTTTGCCAGCCTGGGGGATGTGACGATTGCCGAGCCTAAGGCACTGATCGGATTTACCGGGCCGCGCGTGATCGAGCAAACGATCCGGCAAAAACTGCCGCCGGGATTTCAACGCTCCGAATTTTTACTGGAACACGGGCTTATTGATTTTATTGTACACCGGAAGCAGCTTAAAGCAATGCTCGGCAAATTGATTGATTATTTACATTGAGAATAAGGGGAAAACTATGGCACAGGTTAGCTTGAAAAACATTGTCAAAAAATTCGGAGATGTAGTTGCGGTCAAGGATGTTAATTTGGAGATCCGCGATAAGGAGTTTCTCGTTCTTGTCGGTCCTTCCGGCTGCGGAAAAACAACGACGTTACGCATGGTTGCCGGCCTGGAAGAGCCGAGTTCCGGAGAAATTTTTATCGGTGACCGGATGGTGGTCGGGGTTCCGCCGAAAGACCGGAATATTGCCATGGTTTTTCAGAATTACGCGTTGTATCCCCATATGACTGTATATGAAAATATGGCTTTTGGCTTAAAACTTCGCCGTTATACCAAAAAAGAGATTGAACAACGGGTCAACGAGGCGGCGACAATTCTGAATATCGAAAAATACCTGAAACGAAAACCCAAAGAACTTTCCGGAGGCCAGCGCCAGCGGGTTGCCGTTGGCCGTTCTATTGTGCGCAAACCGATGGTGTTTTTATTCGATGAGCCGTTGAGCAATCTGGATGCCAAATTCAGAGTACAGATGCGTGCGGAACTGAGCAAACTGCACGATAAATTACAAACGACAATGATATACGTGACTCATGACCAGACCGAGGCGATGAGCCTGGGAGACCGGATCGTGGTAATGAAGGACGGCCTTATCCAGCAGATCGCCGATCCGATTACCTTATACGATCAGCCGACCAATAAGTTTGTCGCCGGCTTTATCGGCAGTCCGCCGATGAATTTTATGACCGGGAAGATTGTACGGAAAAACGGCAGTTGCTATTTTAATAATGCCGCGTTTATGCTCAAGATTACCGATGATATGAAAAACAAAATCGCTCCCTACGCCGGTAAAGATGTCGTTTTCGGGGTAAGGCCGGAAGATATCTATGATAAATTGTTCGCTACGATCAAGCCGCCGGAGCATACTATCATCGCGCAGGTTGAAGTCGTCGAGCCGATGGGGTCGGAAACGTTTCTTTACCTTAAGAAAAACGACTGCAGTTTTGTGGCGAAGGTCGGAGCGCATAACAAGCCGCAGGTAAATCAAAACATGGAATTGATTTTTGATATGAAGAAAATTCATTTTTTTGACGCGGTAACGGAAGAAACCATTGTCTAAAAGGAGATAGATCGTGGCACAAGAAGAACAAAAGTTGGCAACCTCCCGCTATGCTATCGGCGTTGATTTCGGCGGCACCTTTGTGAAATTGGCATTGTTACGGTTCAGCGAAAAGGGAGTGAAAATCGAGAAATTCTCTTCGTTCCCCACCAAGGATTATCAGCGCGATGCCCTTAGCGATCAGCTGGTTATCCGAATCATAAAATTCAAGGCGGAAAGTACTTATAAGGGGAACCGGGTGCGCGGTGTCGGTATCGGGATGCCCGGCCGGATCGATTTTAATCAGGGGATGGTTTTTGATCTGACCAATGTTCCCGGATGGAAGAACGTACACCTGAAAGAGGTTCTTCAGAACAAAGTCAAGATCCCGGTATTTGTCGATAACGATGCCAATTTGATGGCATTGGCGGAGAGCAAATTCGGCGCTGCCCGGGGATACAAGCATTGTGTTTGCGTAACCATGGGTACCGGTATCGGCGGCGGCCTTATTATCAACGGAAAGCTGTACCGGGGTATGAATTTTGCCGCCGGTGAAATCGGCCATATGACCTTGAATGAAAACGGGCCGATGTGCGTTTGCGGCGGACGGGGATGTGCCGAACGTTATATCGGAAACCGGTTTATCCTGGAGGAAGCGATGCGGCAGCTGCGACGCGGAGCGCGCAGTATCCTGCGTGAACAGCTGAGAAATAAATTTTATAATTTAACCCTGGAAATGCTTACTCAGGCGGCCAGAAAGAAAGATGAATTTTCGTTAATGATCTGGCAGGAAGTGGGCAATCATATGGGGGTTGTTCTGGCGGATGTGGTAAATTTCCTTAATCCGGAAATTATTGTTATCGGAGGGGGGGTTGCTAATGCCGGGGCGTTGATTATGGATCCGATCCGGCGGGTTGTCCGGGAACGGGCTTTCCAGGTTTCCTGCCGCAATTTAAAAATCGTTCCTTCAAAGTTCCGAGAAAAAGCGGGGATCATCGGGGCCGGGGCATTGGTGTTGACGGAGGTGGAAAAAAAATGAGGATACTGCTTACCGGGGGGGCGGGGTTTATCGGATCGCATCTGGTGCGCCGCTTGTTGGCAGAGGGAAATCAGGTCGCGATAATCGATGATCTTTCCACCGGAAAAAGAGAAAATATCATCGACCTGGAAGGCAATGAAAATTTTACGTTCTATGAAGGCAGTATTCTAAATTATAAGTTGATGTTGAAGCTGGTTACCGAGTGTGATTGCGTTTATCATCTGGCCGCGGCGGTGGGAGTTAAATATATTGTCGAACATCCCCTGGATTCACTGATCACCAACGTGCGGGGCACGGAGATCGTTTTTGAACTTGCCCATATTTTCAAGAAAAAAGTTTTTTTGGCCTCATCATCGGAAGTATACGGAAAGAACGGGACCCGGCCGTTTAAAGAAAACGATGACCGGATTTTGGGATCGGTAACTATTCCCCGCTGGGGTTACGCTTTTTCCAAGGGCTTTGATGAATTCCTGGCCATAAGTTATGCGCGGGAACGCAGTCTTCCGGTTGTGGTCGGCCGTTTGTTCAATATCTGCGGTCCGCGGCAAACTCCGCATTACGGCATGGTCATTCCGCGTATGATCGAACAGGCGGTTAAGCAAGAGCCGATTACGGTGTACGGCGACGGCAGCCAGGTGCGTTCATTTACCTATGTCGGTGATGCCGTGGACGCCATGATCCGGTTGATGAATACTCCCGGGGCCGAAGGTGAAATCTTCAATATCGGCAGCCCGGAGCCGGTTTCGATAAACAACCTGGCGAAAAAAATAAAAGAATTAACCGGGAGCTCTTCCGATATTGTGTTTATTCCGTATACCCAGGCTTACAACAATGATTTTGAGGATATGGTTTATCGTGTCCCGGATATTTCCAAGATTAAGGATTTGTTGCAATTCACGCCCAATATTAATTTAGAAGAAATGCTCAAAGCAATCATTAATGCTTACAGGAGTAATTAGTTGGCCGTATCAAATCGTATACCGCGGAATTCCTTTATGCAATGTTTCTTTTCCCCCTGCCTCGTTTTTTTCTGCATGTTTTTTATCATCTCGAATGCGCTGGGCGCGGAGGAGCTTTCCGTCGGCGGAACTTCGGGGGCAAAAAAGCCCGTGGTGGTTGATGCCGATGATGTTGAGTATCTGGATGAGGAACACCGGATAATCGGTAAGAATCATGTCAAAGTCAATTACGAAAATGTCGTGCTTACCGCCGATGGCATTGATGTGGCCATGGCTTCGAAAGATGCCGTTGCTACCGGGGCAGTGTCGCTTTGTTATGAAGATATCCGCGTTCAAGGCGATGAATTGCATTATAATTTCGAGAGTCAGCAAGGGTATATGCTTGGCAAACCCGGGGCTCCGGATACTGCTTTGCCCCGGGAATCCGTGACCGTAACGTCAAAAGGCGCGACGATAACGACCGATCGCGTTGATTTTGATTTTCGTTCCCGGCAAGCGTTCGCTGCCGGTTCGGTAGCCTTGTGCCAGGGAACAACGGTGCTGACCGGGAATAATCTGAGTTATAGTTTCATTACCCAGAAAGGGGCGCTTTCCGATCTTGTGCTCCAGGCTCCGCCGTGGTGGGGCAAAGCGCAGCAGGCGGTAAAGGTAAATGAGAATAAAATAAATTTACAGCGTGGTTCTGTTACTACCTGTGACCGGGGTACGCCGCATTACCGCATGCAGGCAAAACGGATCGTCTACTATCCCGACGATAAGATCGTCGCTAAAAACATGGTTCTATTTGTCGGAAATATGCCGGTCATGTATTTTCCCTATTGGAGCCAGTCTTTGCAGGACGGCCGGGCTAATTTTTCGGCAAGTGTGGGGAAGAAAAAAGAATGGGGCTGGTTCGGTCTTACTTCCTGGCGGTATTATTGCAATGAACACCTGAAAGGGAAAATCCACCTGGATTACCGTGAATTAAAAGGGTTTGCCAGCGGTATCGACGCCGATTACGATACGGTGCAGTACGGTCAGGGCCAGGTGAAAACTTATTATATGAATGAGCGGGACAAATATTACAGCGATGAACAGGATAAAATCAATAAGGATGTCCAGGAAGAAGAACGTTACCGGACGCAGGTAAAACACCGCTGGCAGGCGGATCCCTCGACTTTGGCATTATTTGAATTCAATAAGCTCAGTGATGTGGATTTTATCAAGGATTACCTTTACCGGGAATACGAGCAGGATGTCCAGCCGGTGTCCGAGGCATCGTTGACGCACTATGCCGCCGGCTATAATGCCGGTATTTATGCCCGGAAACGGACCAATAATTTTTATTCCGAAGTGGAACGTTTACCCGAAGTTACCCTGAATACAATCAGCAGTGAGATTGGGGATACGGATGTTTATTACCGGACCTCGATGGCTGCGGCGAATCTTAATAAAAAAACCGCCGGCAGCGACTTGGATACGGATGTCAACCGGCTGGATACCTATAATGAATTGAAATATCCGACCCGTCTGCCGGATGGGTTGGACTGGATCAGCATCGTTCCCTATATGGGGACGCGCCAAACTTATTATTCCAAAGACGCCGACGGGGAAGAGGAAAATCTGATCCGGGGCATTCAGTACTATGGTTTTGACATGAATACAAAATTATACCGGATGTCCGATTATCAGGGGCGGTTGCTGGGGGTTGAAATCAACCGGATGCGGCATGTGATTACCCCCTCGGTAAAATATACCTATATTCACGCCCCCACGGTTTCTGCCGAAAAACTCGGCGATTTCGACGAGATCGATGCTATTGCCAAGACCAATGTTTTTACCCTGGGGGTTGAAAACAATTTTCAGACGAAATGGCGGCAGTCCCCCGCTGAAGAGATGGAGAGTATCGACCTGATCTATTTTTACCCGCATGTCGATTATGTGCATAGAGTTGATCCGGGGCAGCGGCACTTTTCTTTTATCACCAATGAGCTGAATATCCGGCCGAGCCGCTGGATGCATGTCGATTCGGAAACGATTTACGATCAATACCAGCGCCGTTTTGACTCGGCCAATATCGACTGTTATGTCAATGGCGGGGATAAATGGACCGTCGGGCTGGGAAAACGCTATGACCGCGATGTCAGCGAACAAACCACGGCGGACCTTTATTATAAAATTAATGATGTATGGCAGGTCAGAACCTACGGCCGGTATTTGTCCTATACCGATACATTTCAGGAACAGCAGTATACGGTATATCGCGACCTGCATTGCTGGCTGCTGGAAATGACCTACGATGTCAAATTAAACGATGATGGGTCGACTCAAGACCGTACCTTTTGGTTTATTTTCCGGCTTAAAGCATTTCCGGACGAAACGCCGGTGCAGTTTAACGTCGGCTATGAAACAACCCGAAGAATCTAATTGTCGACATCGTGATGAGGAGGCGGTATGAGCAGGTCGTTTTTTGAACAAGCATTTATCGTTAGTGCGGTATTTATCTGTCTGGTACTGCTGGTGTGGATTTTTATCGAAGCCCTGCCGCTATAGATGAGCGATCCCTATACCTATGCCGCATACCGGCAATCCAAGCGTTTGGCCGCGGAGATGGAATCGGCGCTGCGGCAATCTTCAAGGGTGGAGGGAATGATCGATACCTTTGCCGGAATTGCCACCCTGGACAACGAGACCGGCCGGGAAAATCCGGCCCTGGTTAATTTGGCAATACTTGCCGAAAAAGGGGTGAAAATAGGCCGGATCGATTCCCAGAATGTTTTTACCGCCGGCGATATCGACGGAGAGGAAATTGAAATCAACTGGGTGAAACGGCGCGTGACTGCCGACTACCGGATCGACGGCCAAACCGTCCGGGGCCGGGTGCGGGCGATCTTTAATCTGGGCCGAATTATCGATGAACCGATCGGCATTCCGGAGCAGAACGATTTGTGAGGAGATGAACGTGGTCAATCGGATTGCGGTGATATTCGATTTCGATGAAACCCTGGCTCCGGACAGTACGAGCAGTTTTTTGGAAAGCATCGGTATCGACGCTCAGGATTTCTGGGTGAACCGGGTTAACCCATTGTATCAGAAATATGGATGGGACCCGATTCCGGCGTATTTGTATATGATGATCAAAGAGTCCCATTCCCGGCCTCTCCGGGACAAAATTACCCGTTCTAAGCTGGAGGCGCACGGAAAAAAAATTAAATTCTTTAACGGCGCGCAGCACATCTTCCGGCAGCTGCAGCAGGCCGCTCACCAAAAAAACCCGGCGGTAAGTGTCGAATATTTTCTTATCAGCAGCGGAATTCGCGATGTGCTCGTAAATACGAAGATCGCCAAGAATTTTAAAGATATCTGGGCCTGCGACTTTCATTATACTCAGAAAGGAGAGATCGAGTTTCCCAAAAATATCGTCAGCTTTACGGACAAAACGCGGTATCTGTTCCACATTTCCAAGGGTATTATCGGCCCGGAATTTCGGACAAAACCGTTTGAGGTCAACCGAAAGATCCCCCGCGAAAAGATGTACATTCCGTTTAATCAGATGGTTGTGGTCGGTGACGGGCAGACCGATGTGCCGTTGTTTTCCCTGGTTGAAAAATACGGGGGGGTTGCGATTGCGGTATATGACCGTAACGATAACCGCAAATGGTCCAAGGCCTGGCAATTCGTCGAGGATGACCGGGTCAAGAATTGCGTCCCGGCGGATTACGGCAAAAAAGAGGCTTTGAATAATTCACTGATAATGGCGGTGGAAAGCATTGCCTCGCGGCTTTTACTGGAAACAAGTGTTTACCATAGTTGAAACCGAGTGACCCACTTTAACAAGGAGCGTTGCGATGCATAAGCGGAAATTAAAGAGAAGGCATTTGATTTATTATCTTCGCGTTTATGATAAGGTAACCGGAACGTTGCTGGGGCATCTGGCCGACATCAGCCCGGACGGCATGATGATCGTGAGCGAGTCGCCGGTCGATGCCGGAGCCAAATTTCAGTGCCGCATGATGTTGCCGCGGGAGCTCAAGGCCAGCCAGGAAATTCTTTTTTCCGCGCAGAGCATCTGGACGAAAAAAGACGTCAACCCCGATTTTTATGCCACCGGGTTCAAGATTGATAATATTGCCGCAGCGGATATTCAAGTTATGGATATTCTTATCGATGAATTCGGATTCCGCGATTAATCCGGCCTGGCGGTTCCGGAAGATCGCGCAACGATGAAAGATACCGATGAATGTTACTTTAATCGGCATGCCGGGCGTCGGCAAAAGTGTAATCGGAAAAGAGCTGGCATTGAAACTCGGCTTTACGTTTCTTGATGCCGATACGATCATTGAAAGAAATGCGGGTTCGAAACTACAACAGATCATTGATTCCTGCGGAGAATCGGTTTTTCTTGAAATGGAACAGGCGGCTATTCTTGAACTGGGCAGTATCGATAAGCATGTGATTTGCCCCGGGGGGAGCGTGGTCTATTCGGATTCGGCAATGACTTTTCTCCGGCAACATTCCATGATCATCCTTCTGGAGGCTTCTTTGGCGGAGATCCGGGGCCGGATCGGCAATCCGGAAACCCGTGGTATCGTGGGTGCGAAAGAGAAAAATCTGGAGACGATTTTCAAAGAACGGACTCCGCTCTACAAAAAATACGCCGAAGCGGTAATTCCCGTTCCGGACCCGTTTGATCCTTCCCGCGCGGTTGCGGACATTATCCGGGAGTTGTCCCGGCATTGACGGCAGCGGAACCAGGCAAAAAAAACACTTTTCCTAAAAGATATTTTTGATATAATGCAAAAATACGTTAAACCGGACAGGGATTTATGCAAATCAGCGATATTCTTAAAACTAATGAGCGGGGGGTAGCCTTTGAATTTTTCCCGCCTAAGACAGCTCAGGGTAAACAAGCTTTGCTTGAGACCGTCGGTATTTTGAAACATTACAAGCCGTTATACGTTTCGATGACTTACGGCGCCGGCGGAGTGACCCAGGAATATACCAAGGACGCAGTGTCATTGCTGCTTAAGGAGCAAACTCTGGAGGTTATGCCGCATCTAACCTGTGTCGGTGCGAATGCCGGGGCAATCCAGGGGTTACTGGACGATTACCGGAAACAGGGTATCGATAATATTATGGCCTTACGCGGCGATCCGCCCAAGGAATGCCGCGATTTCGATTTTAATAAGCAGGAGTTTTCCTGCGCCCGGGACTTGGTCCGTGTTTTAAAAGCCGCAGGTCATTTTTGTATCGGGGTGGCGGTATACCCGCAGGGCCATATTGAAACCGATACCCTGGAGCAGGATATGGAGTATACCAAACTTAAAATTGATGCCGGGGCGGATTTCGCGGTTACCCAGATGTTTTTCGATAATACTTATTATTACGCTTTACTGGAGCGCATGCATAAGAAAAAGATCACTATTCCGGTATTACCGGGAATTTTGCCGTTAACCGACGTAACCAAGGTAAAACAGTTTGCTTCGCTGTGCCGAGCCACGATCCCCCGGTCGATAGAAGAACGAATGGAACGTTACCGCGGCAATCCCGCGGATATGGAAAAAGAAGGTATTGATGTTACCATTGAGCTTTGCCGCGACCTGGTGAAAAACGGGGTTAACCAATTCCATTTTTTTACCCTGAACAAGCCGAAAGTGATCACCGCCATCCTGGATGCGATTCGATAAACCTGCTTAATATTCTGTCGGGTTATGAATGATTATTGAAAACAGTATTGCGTTCTGCCCAGTGGGCATTGTTTCACTCGTCGAATTTCAATGGCTAATGGG
>JAQULA010000043.1 GCA_028718845.1 Candidatus Omnitrophota bacterium | reverse complement strand
GCTTCCGCTTTCCAGCCCGATATAGATAAGTTTAAGCCCATGCCCCGCAAGCAACCGCAGATCGGCATCGGTCCGCTTGGTGATATTATAACCATTGGCATAACCGGCAACCCGGCTAAGGTCCGGGAACGACTGCCGCAATTTATCCAGGACCAAACACAGCTGATCGTCCGGCATGACCAGGGCATCGCCATCGATCAGAAAAACCCGGCGGGTCCCGGGGACTTCCCGCGCCCACTGCTCGATATCCGAAAATATTTCGTCCATCGGTTTAAGCCGGAACGGTTTCCCGATGTATGCGCCGCAAAATGTACATTGATTGGAGGAACATCCGGTAGTCACCTGCAGGAGAAAACTGTCCGCTTCCGACGGCGGACGAATGACCGGTTCGATCATCGGCATAAAACCCCCTCCCCGGCAGAGCCGCGGACGGATAGCGCAAAGCAAAACAGTATTACGGATAACCTTGAAGGAAAACGGAAATCGGTATCGGGAAAACGGCACCATCTATCGGAAATCGCCTTACGGGCAGGCGGATTAGAATTCTTCTTTGTCGGATAAATCCTCATCAACCTCTTCGTCTATTTCGGCGATATCGGGCTCTTCTTCCTCATCGGCGTCTTCCCGATAACCATCGCCGTATTCGCTTTCATGTCCGTTTTCTTCTTCCTCTTCGCCAAAAACGTTATGAAAACGCTGTTTCGCATGGTCATCGCTGTACACTTCCGGATAATCGACTAATTTTTTCACTTTCGGAGGTTCAAGCCGGACAACCTGCAATTCATGATCGCAGTCAAGACAACAGATCGTATCGCCGATCTTTATTCCTTCTTCCAGCTCGAACATTTCACCGCAGGCCGGACATTTTATTTTCTTTACTTTAGCCACACAAGCCTCCTTTTAAAAAATTTTGCAAGAAGTTTTGTACTTACTCATATAATATAAAATCAAATGCTTGTCAAGTGGTTTTTGGCATAATCAAAAGCCCGCCGGTGCGTCTCGATGGTCATTCCGGAGAAATATCCATTAAGCCCCGATGCGTTTGTAAAAATAAACGATGTCGTCGCCTTCGGCGTAAAAGTTCGGGATCTTTCCCCCTTCGATGAAATTGTGCTTCAGATAAAAATTGCGGGCCACGCCGAACTCGGTTTTAGACGACGTTTCCACCCGAAGGATCGCCTTGGTGTCCTTTTCCAGCACATATTTTTCCACCCGCTGTAATAATTTTTTCCCGATACCCTTACCCTGGATTTCCTTATCCACCACCAGCCAATAGATGTCCCAGCTGAAGCGGGTTATCGGCGCGCGCCCGAAGATCACGAACCCCAGCATCCTGTCGGCCTCATCGCGTTCGTTAAACACGGTATAACTGGTCGTGGGATTGTTCTTGCGGTCCAGGAGCACTTCTTTGAGCACTTCAACTTCCTGGCTCCAGAATACATGCGTTCTCATTGCCATCTCGACATACGGTTCTATTTCCGTCATGGTTTTTCCTCTCCATTTCAGATTTTCGTCAACGCCGTAATTTTTTCGATAACCCCGGCATAGTCATAGCCCTTGCGGCAGGCCAGCCGCATAAAACCGCTATCCACATTGATATCGGGATTCGGATTAACATCTAAAACAAAAAGCTCGCCGTTATGCTCGCGCATATCGACCCGGAAATAACTCTTACACCCCAGCGCCGCCGCCGCCCGGGCCGCGATTGCCGCGATCTTTTCCGTAAAAGCGGAAGACATCTCTTCATCAATCGACGGGATGATCGCCCGAAATTCCGGAGCATCGTTTTTCCATTTCGAATCGTAGGTCAGAAACGGCAGAAATTCCGGATATCGCTCATAACGGATCGCCGAAACACCCAGCAATTCAAATGGGAAGGTACCGATAAACGCGGCATTGTACTCCGGGCCGGAAATAAATTCCTCGACGATAAGCCCTCGCGGGAATTCCCGTGATTTGACATCGATAACCCTCGCGAGCGCTTCCGCGGTATGGACCAGTGAATCCGGACCGATCCCCTTACTGGCATCTTCGCAGCACGGCTTGATAAAAACCGGTAATCTTATGTCGGCCAGCGCCGGGTCGTCGCAGCCGGTCACAAAAATTCCGCGGGGAACGGCGATCCCGTTATCATTCAGCCGCTGTTTCGATACCGCCTTATTCAGGCACGCGGCAAGCGCCGCCGATCCATTCCCGGTAAACCGGATCCCGGTTGATTCCAGCAGCACGGCAAATTCGATTTCCCCGGCCGAATCCCGTCCGAATCCTTCAAACAGATTAAACACACAGGAAGGTCCATAGCCGATGATCTTTTCCCGTAACGCCCCCGGGTCATAAAAATCTTTTTCTTCGACCCTCAGCTCTATCGCCGGAACACCCCGGGAAGCCAACGCCGCCTTAACCGCCGCGCCGCAGCGCAGCACATCAAGGCTGTCGGCGGCAGCCGCTTCTTCTTTATTCAGCGCGATAAGCACCATTTCATCTTCGGGCATCGCTTAAAACCTCTTTCTACCGCGGAGTCCGCACCGCTGCAGCGCTTCCCGTAATATGGCCCGGATAAGCCAGGGATAGGATTTCTTATGCAAGCGGCATAAAATACACAAATCGCTGTATACCGGAGAAAGTCCCG
Source organism: Candidatus Omnitrophota bacterium (assembly GCA_028718845.1). GTDB lineage: Bacteria > Omnitrophota > Gorgyraeia > B26-G9 > B26-G9 > JAQULA01. Next base: position 7,730 of record JAQULA010000043.1, on the reverse strand, counting down.
GTAAAGGATTAACATCGATAACCCGCGGGAGCCCTTTGCCGTCGATCCGGAAATCGATGCGGGAAATGTCCCGCAACTCCAGAGCCGCAAAAGCACGGATTGCCGCGGCCTGGATACGGGACTGCACGGCTTTCGGCAGCGTGGCCCCGGAAACGTACTCTACCTGCCGGCGCCAATCGCGTTTCACTTCCTGAGAATAAACAAAATGTTTTACCCCCGCATCCCGGGGAACAATCCGCATCATCCCGATAACCCGCGGGGCCTTATTCCCGCAAATCCCGACGGTAACCTCATCACCGGTAATAAATTCCTCGGCCACTGCCGGCTGATGATACGCGGATATGACCGCCGCGGAGCGTTTCCGGAGACCTTCCATATCCGAAACCAGCGAATCCAAAAAAATCCCTTTTGACGAACCTTCCCAGCGCGGTTTGACCAGGAACCGCTTGTGCGTTTTAAATATATCCCCGCAGCCGTCAATATCGGCCGCCCGGGAAAACATCACCATCCGAGGCACCGGAACCCCGGCATGATTAAGAACGACATGCGTCAGATATTTATCGAGGGTAACCCCTAAGGCCAGCGGATCGGAACCCGAATAAGGAATCCCCAGTCCTTCCAGCAGACAGGGCACCTGCGATTCCCTGGACCGGGCGGCGCCGAGGCCTTCGGCGATATTGAACACGAAATCAGGCCGCTCCCGCCGCAGTTTTTCCGCTAAAGCCGCGTTCTGCTCCAGGCGAATGACGCGAAAACCGCAGCGCTTAATCTCATTTTCCAGCGCCGCGATCGTTTCAATCTCGTCATATTCCTCATAACGGTCATCGCAAACATTTTTTTTCTTGAGATTGAAGGTTATGCCTATGGCCGTAACCGCAGAAGTTTTTTTCATGGCATAGGGATTTCGGACGCTTCACGGGGATTGCGGTAACGGAATACCTCGTCATTATAATTTTTTAAAATGACCTCGTCATCCGTCAGGGAAACCAGGTAATCGGGACCCAGGGGGACTTTCCCGCGGCCGTCGATACCGTCGACTACAAAAGTCGGCACACACATACCGCTGGTATGCCCGCGCATTTTTTTGATGATCTCGATGCCCTTGCGCACCGACGTCCGGAAATGAGACGCCCCAACCACCGGATCGCATTCATATAAATAGTACGGCCGCACCCGGATGCTCTGCAGTTTATGACAGAGTTCGATCATGACCTGCGGATCGTCATTGACCCCTTTGAGCAGTACCGACTGGTTATTCAGGGGGATACCGCAGCGCTGCAGTTTCCGGCAGGCCTCGGTGGATTCCGGCGTAATTTCCCGCGGATGATTAAACTGGACATTGATCCACAATGCGGAATATTTCTCCAGCATTTTACACAACGCCTCATCAATCCGCTGGGGAAGCACAACCGGGGCGCGGGTTCCGATACGGATGGCCTGAACATTTCCCATTCGGGCAAGATTGGATAAAATATAATCGAGCTTTTTGGTCGGCAGCGTCAACGGATCACCGCCGGAAATCACGACTTCCCGAATCCGGGGATTATCCTTGATATATTGAAATCCGAGTTCCAATTCTTTTACCGTCGGCTCGAAGTTTTTATTTTTCCACAGCCGTTTGCGCGTGCAATGCCGGCAATACATAAAACAGCGGCCGGTCACTACCAGCAGCACCCGGTCGGGATAACGGTGGACCAGGCAGGAAACCGGCGAGGTCCGTTCCTCTCCCAGCGGATCGATAGCGTCTTCCTCGGCATCGTACAACTCCTCCAGGGAAGGAATACATTGCTTACGGATCGGATCCTGACTATTAAAGGGATTTTGGATCAATGATAAATAATATGGGGTGATTCGCATATGATACTTCTTTACAACCGGTTTTAACGCGGTGATATCTTCGGCGGAAAGAAGCATGTTTTGCTGCAGGTCTTCAATGCTTTTAAACGAATTTTTTTCGGTAAGACGCCAGTCCTCATCGGAAAGAATACTGTTGCTACACCCTCCAGGCTCCTCATCCAGCGTATTCACGATCTTTTTGGCCACCGCCATCGTATCCTCCCTGTTTAATTAAAAAAAATCCCTTCTTCGGCAAAAAAAAAGAATATCCAGTAATGTCTTTTTCCGTTATCGGCCTGCGTCACTGCGAGCTCCTGCGGGAATTACCCGCGTATCTTTTTTTATCACGGAAGTATGCCTGTATCCACAGGCATTCATTACTGCATATTTATACTTTATCATATAATATATCGCTGTTTTTTTGTCAAGAGTTTTTTATGATACCTGCCGGCGTTCACCCGGGGCCACCCGCTTATTTAACCTTTTATCCGTTAAGATGATACGCACCCAGCGCGCCGGGGAACCTTCCCGCTCTCATTCGCGCACTTGGTCATAGTATCCATCGGCAAGCTGTGATATACTTACTCCATGCGTATAACCATTGAAAAGATCGTCTATCCCGGCAAGAGCCTGGGACGGGAAAACGGAAAAATAATCCTTACCGATCAAGGACTTCCCGGTGAAGTTCTCGATGTTGCCGTTATCAAAGAACACAAAAACTACATTGAAGCGAAAACAGAACGCGTCATTACCCCTTCGGCCCACCGGAGCACGCCCCGCTGTTCTCACTACACCGTGTGTTCTTCGTACCAGTATATCGACTACGCCGGACAGACGACAATCAAGGAAAAGCAATGCAAAGAAATCCTCTCGCACACCCTGAAAACGGATATTCCCTTCGCCGGTTTCCGCGCAGCGGAAAACCCCTGGGAATACCGAAATAAACTTCACTTGCATATCTTACGCGATCAACATATACGGCTCGCGTATCACAATCCGGGCAGTCATGATCAGTTTATCCCGGTTGACCGCTGCCAGCTTGCTTCCGCAGCGATGAACGACCTGCTTGCCGTGCTCGCAAAAATCATCGAGCAAGGATCATTCAACGGTATCAATGAAATCATCATCCGGCAAAACCGGGCCCACGATCAGTTGTTATTGGCCCTGGTCGGCAAACTCAGCCATGACGAGCAACAACGTCTGGTCGGCGAAAGCGCCGCGATTACCGCGTCATTCCCGCTGTGCGGCATCGTATACCGCAATCCGGCAACCCGGACAGGCAAAACACTCTGGGGCAGCAATGCCATCCAGGATACGATCGCCGGGCTGACGTTTTCCTACGGAGTAGAATCTTTTTTTCAAATCAATCCCGCGATGGCGGAAAAACTCATCGCCGATCTGCGGGTTTCGCTGCCGCTCACCGCGCAATCACGCATCGCCGACTTGTTTTGCGGCGTAGGGTTGTTCGGGATCATTTTAGCACCGGACGTCAAACAGGTCAGCTTTATCGAAGCAGACCTGGACAACGCCGGCTTTCTGAAACAAAACATTCGGGCCAACCACATTACTAATGGAACGGTCCAGACCGGCGACTGCGAACGCTGGACGCGCAAACCGGCACACGCGCATTATGACGCGGTGATCGTTGATCCTCCCCGGCGAGGACTCGGTAAAACATTTTGCACCGCGCTAATCAAAAACGCGCCGGGTTATATCGCCTATGTATCCTGCGACCCGGCAACCCTCGCGCGCGATTGCAAAGACCTGCTCCCGGCGTACGAACCCCAGCGGCTTCAGGCCTATGACTTTTTCCCCCAGACCCCGCATATCGAGACACTGACGATCCTGAAAAAAAGATAAACACAGATGATTTAGTCCACAGTCCACGGACCACGGTAAAAAATTTATACTATAAAAAAGCCGCTACGGAAACCTCCCTCACCCGATTCCCATAACGGCTCTTTCTTTTTACTTTTTACTTGGCTACTGTATCACAACACCCGAATCTTCTGCGCGGCCGGTTTATTATCCGGGACTGCTTTCTTAGGAATCGTCACAATCAGCACCCCGCGTTTATATTCCGCGGAAATAGCATCGGTTTTTACGTTCTCCGGCAAAGGAATTGCCCGGGAAAAATATCCGTAACTGCGCTCTTGACGGAAAAACCGGCCGTTGTTATTATCCTCGGTGACTTTATTGCGTTCTCCCGACACCAGCAACATGTTATCACGCACTTCCAGATTGATCTTTTCCTTTTCCATGTCCGGAATATCCATCTTGATCATATAAGCATCGGCGTTTTGCTGAACATCGATTTGCGGACTAAAGAAACTTTCCATACCTAAATCCGGCCCCATCTGCTGTTCCCAGTCACGCGCAGCACTATTCATGAATAATCGGTGCATTTGACGCCGCATATGATCCATTTCCTGCAGGATATCCCGGTTGCTGAGCTGCGGCTCCGGTTGCGCCATCGGCGACGCTATCTGCTGTTCCAATTCCTTAATGCGCCGCTGCAATTGCTGAATCTCTTTTTTCAATGCGGCGGTATTATCCGCAGCATAAACAGGCCCGGCAACGAACAACACGGCAAAACTCACCACGATTACCAAATACTTTGCAATATTATTTCGTTTCATAACCGCCCCTCCCGTTTATTTAACCGTAGGCTTCGGATGCAAGAACTCCGGGCTTCTTTACAAGCCCGGAGTTCATCTTTACAACACCGGAATTTTTTTCGGCAATACTTTTTCCGTTTTTGGCATAGTTAGAGTCAAAATCCCCTGTTCATACACCGCGCTGATCTTCTCCGGATCGATTTGATTTCCCAGAGTAAGCGTGCGGCTGTATACCGGGGAATAGCGCTCCTGATAGAGAGCGACGTATCCATCCGGGATAGCGGTATCCTTCGCTTTACCGCGGATAGTCAAATTTCCATCATGCGCTTCGACGTTAATATTTTCTTTCTGCAGCCCCGCCATTTCCGCTTTCACCACAACCGCGGAATCAGTCTCCATGATCGTAATGCGCGGTATTACCGCTTCCCGGTATTGCTGTTCATCCCGACATTCCTGCATATATCTCATTTTAGGTTCTCCTTGCTCGTTGTCCTCATTGTTATTTGACATCAACCTTGATCTGCTTCGGTTTCGCGTCTTCTTTTTTGGGAAGAGCTAATTCCAACACTCCGTTTTTATACGCCGCCGTCACTTTCCCGGTATCAACTCCGCCCGGCAAGGTAATTGCCCGCTGAAAACTGCCGTAAAAACGCTCGGAGCGGATTGATCCTTTTTCCTTAACCTCCTTTTCCTGTTTTTTCTCCCCCTTGATCACCAGCGTATCATTGAGCACTGATATATCGATATCCTCCTTGTTCACTCCCGGCAGATCCGCTTTCACGACAATCGCGTCTTTTGAATCGTAGACATCGACTGCCGGATCCCATTCTGTATCCCAGGCCATAAGCTCCTTTCCGGTATGCCGGCCCAGCGAAACATCAAACAGCCGGTTCATTGTATTCTGAATCTGCTCCAATTCCCGAAACGGATCACTCCATGCCTCTCTTGATTTCCATGGTATTAACGCCATAACCATCCCCTCCTTTTTAATAACGTCCGCTTTCTTTTGTTTTGAACATACTCCCGCCTCTGCTCTGTTACGATCCCGGGATCAGGCAACCACCAATCTGGTTTACCCAAAACGATGAGTTTGATCCCCTGAAGCATTTCCACTCATAACCACCTCCTCCTTGATTGGCACTCTATGCATGAGAGTGCCAGAATGAACCCAAAAAAAATTTCTCTATATTCGCTGTTTTTGTTCTATTTCCAGGATCACTTTCAATGCATTCACTTTCACTCCGCGTTCATTAAGATAATACCAGCAATGCTGGACCATTTTTAATTCCCGTTTTGAATACAACCGCGCTTTAGCACAGCTGGGCCGCTGGGGCCGCACAATCCCTTCCCGGTCGAGTTGTTTTAACACCCACAACGGTATTTTAATAATCCGGCAAACCACTCCGGTCGTATAAATTCCCTCATCAACTCCGATAGTCACTTCCTCGAATACGTTATCGTGATTAAGGTCATTCATAACGACTCCCCTTTTCCAAATTAAATATACCATAAAGCGAAATTTTTGTCAACGATTTTCGAAATTTTTTAGACTTAAAATAGTTATTCTCTCAACTTATTGGGGGTTAAAAAGTTAGGATAGATTAATTACCTGGAAACAATCCTGATTCCGGTTCATACGGATGGAGACATTCGGGATTTTTCCACAAATCCAACTCCTTTATTTTTTTCACTTCTTCAGTGTTTAATTGCTTTTTTAAAATAAAATAAATACCACCGGACTTCAGTTTATCTGAAATTGAGTTCTTATCAATATTCAAAACTAGAGACAACTCATTAGCTACCCTTTCTTTATCTAAAACCTCATTAGGAGATATGGAAACTAAAGGCCACTCTACATTTATCGCCAATGGTTCGCCTCCCTTGAATGAAATCTCTCCACGAGTGTTTTTTATCTGCTCTTCTAAATTATATAATGTTTGGCCCTGAGCTAGGGCTTTGTAAAAATCGTTTTTTACTATCTGAATAAAAAAAAGCTTGGCAGAAGTGGCCAATCCAAAAAGAAAAATGATGGCTAAAACTACATTAATCCTCCGGTTAGACATAAAAGAAACTTTATTTTGCCAATACAGTGGTGTCTAGAACCTTGATATATTCTATTTTGTCCGCTTTTTCAAAAATCATGTTTTGGACAAACCCCCCTATGTTTTTCAGAGAATCAGCTTTCGCAAAATCAATCTCCAAATATTTATTTTCCTCTGTTAGTTGGCCTATCCTCTGCTGATAATCTTGTAATAGATACATTTCTTTAATATAAGCATTAACCTGTAAAACGGAAATAATAAGCAAAGAAAAAATAAGACCGAACATGGAAACGTATAACGACTTCCTATTAAAAGAAAACCTAATATTTGATCCTACGGGAAATGTTAATGTCAGAGATGCGCTTTTCATAGTTTTATTGCTGCTCTCAGTTTGCTAGACCTTGAGCGGGGGTTAATTTTTATCTCCTTTATTTGAGGAACGACTGGTTTTTTAGTTAATATTTGTAATTCGTTTTCTCTTTCTTTTAGGAAGTTCTTTACTATTCTGTCTTCCAATGAATGGAAAGATATTACTACTATCCTTCCGCCTTTATCCAAAATTTCTATTGCCTGGCTTAATCCTTTCTTCAAACTTTCTAACTCGTCATTCACCGCTATTCTTATCGCCTGGAATGTTCTGGTGGCAAAGTGAATTTTCTGGTGTTGGAATCTGTAAGGAACCGCTTTTCTTATTACTCTTATTAATTGGAAGGTTGTTTTAATGGGAGAAACATTTCTGTCTTTAATAATTTCAGTAGCTATTTCCCTGGAAAATTTTTCTTCTCCAAAATCTCTCAAGATTCTTTCTATCTCTGGCTCTGACCAGAAATTGAGAATCTTTTCGGCCGACAGAAGTGAGCCGGGATTATATCTCATATCTAAGGGTTCGTTTCTCAAAAAAGTGAATCCCCTGCCCGATGCTTCTAAATGCCAGCTGGATAATCCTAGGTCAAATAATATCCCATTAACCTTCTGGAACTTTGCTTTCTTTGCTATCTCTTTTAAGTTTGAAAAGTTATCGCAAACTAACGAAACTCTATTGCCTACTTTTTGCTCTTTTAATTTATCTTCAGTTTCTTTCAAAATTATAGGATCTGCATCTATTCCCAATATCCTTCCCTTGTTTTCCATCTTCTCTAAGATTGCCCTGGTATGTCCTCCGCCGTCTACCGTACAATCTATAAAGTTCTCATTGGTTTTGGGATTCAGGTAACTTATAACTTCTTTTTGGAGG
>JAQULA010000042.1 GCA_028718845.1 Candidatus Omnitrophota bacterium | reverse complement strand
CAGGTGGACATGCCCACGTTAATTCGAGTGGAGGCGGTCCATTTATGCAAATTGCCGTGAATCGCTTTCTGCTTCATTGCCCGCAATCGCTTTTTCGGATTATCGGTCATCGCTTATCCCCTTCTTTTAAAACAAGTTTAAATTGAAAAGACAAAAGTAAAAAGTACCTGCAAAAAATTTTCCACAAAACCGGCCTATTTTTCACTATACTATCCGTGTTCATCATCGATTACGATCTGTTTATCTTCTAACGCTTTTATTCTTTCGGCAGCGTAACAATAAACATATTTCCCTGCGGCTGCGGTTGTGCCTGCACCGTGCCGCCGTGTTTTTCCACGATCGCCTTAACGATAAATAATCCCAGCCCGGTTCCCTTGACCGCTTTTGCCGTAGGTAACCGGGAAAAACGGCGGAACAACAGCGCCTGCTGTTCTCCGGTAATCGGATCGCCTTCATTATACACGCTCAGAACAGTCTGTTTTCCTTCATCGGCGACATCCAGACGCACCGTCGTACCGGCCTTCCCGTATTTCAGCGCGTTCCCCAGCAGGTTATTGCAAACAATCGTCAGCAAACTCTTGTCCGCGGTTATTTTTATTCCCGAAGCGCCCCGGCATTCGACGCGCATACTTTTTTCCTGCGCCTGTTTTTCCAGATGGCCGACGGCCGGCAAAATGACCTCTTCACCGATATCCAATTCGGCCGTATGCAGGGTTAACTCTCCTTTTTCAATCCGCGACAGATCAAGATAATTGCGGACCATATCCTCAAAATGATCCAGGCTTTTTGCCGCGGCATCGACGGCTTTTTTCTGCTGCCCGGTCAACGGTCCGAGATAACCGTCTTTTACCGAATAAATATTGATAACGATTGAGCCCAAAATACCTTTAAGTTCATGCGATACAAACCCGATCATATCCAAATAACTTTTATTCATCCCGGCAAGCTGTTCATTGGATACCTTCAGGCTCAGCTCCCGTTCGGCCAAAGTGTGGGCCATGCTGTTGAACGCTTCAACCAGCTCATTCAATTCCCGCACCGAGCTGGCGCCTTTAACGCGGTGATGCAGCGCTCCTTTCGACAATTCCCGCGCTGCCCGCAATACCTGGGTTACCGGCCGGGCGATCGAAGCGGCGAGGACCGAAGAAACAATCGCCGCCAACACCCCCACCAGGATAATCACCAGCAAAAATGCCAGCATGATATTGCGTTCGCTGTCCCGGAACGGTTTTTCCGCGATTCCCACATATAAAATCCCGATAATATTTCCGGCAATATCCTTAATCGGCTCATAGGCGGTCAGGTACCAGGCATTAACCACAAAAGCACGGTCGACCCACAGCTGCTTCCTGAGTACCACCGTATCATACACCTTGGCCGAAACCCGCGTACCGATCGCCCGTTCCCCGCTGGAAGTGGGCACGTTCGTGGCAATACGCACATCATCCTGAAAAATAGTTACCGTACCCGCCGGGATTCCGTTAGGCCCAGGCTGCCCGAAAGCCAGGTCCCGGATCGTATCTACCAGTTTGGTATCCCGGTTAATGACTTTACCGCCGTACACGACCGATTCCACCGTTCCCCGGCTATCAACGCCCAAAGGCAACGCATATTCGATGGCCATCGCCGCATCCAGCGCGGTACGCTTGAACGGGCGCGCCTGCGGCGTTTCTTTGACGGCTATCCGCGCCTTTTCAATAAGCCCGCCGCCGATACGCTCCAATTCAGCAGCGCCGATAACCCGCGTACCGCCGATACCCCGGCCGTTGAAAGCCTGCCGGGCGATTTCACTTCGAAGCTCCGGAAGGTCGCTCCGTCCGACGATAAACAGATAATCCAGCCCGATTTTTTCCTGTGCCGACGCCAATTCTCGCGTGTTCGCCAACAGTTCGAACGCGTTTTTAATCGTGGTGATCTGGTCCGCGTAAAGCGCCCGCGCCACGTTCAGGTCATTGCGTACCCGCAGCTGCGCCCGTTGAATAATATTTTTTTTAACCACATAGGCGCCCAGCAGGGAAATCAGGATCCCGGTCATTACTATGATGCCTAAGAACGCTACCTGGATCCGGTTATTCAGAGTTTTTGTTTTCATGGGTTATTCGCTCTTTTCCCGGACGGCATTACTGAAATAAATAACATTCTCAAGCTCCGGGACCAGATTAACGCTGTTGATAACGCATTCTTCCGGCGCGCGTAACCGGATCGGAGCGAAATTCAACACCCCTTTTATTCCGGCCCCGACCATGATATCCAGGACCGGCTGCGCCGCATTCTCGGGAACGGCAAGAATCCCGATACCGATACCGTTATCCCGGACAAACGCGTTAAGCTTTTCCAGGGGATAAATCGATACCGCCCCCACGCGCCGGCACTTCAAAGGATCGATATCGAATCCGGCAATAATCTGAATGCCTTCTTTGGCAAATCCGCTGTATTGCATTAGCGCCGAACCGATATTTCCGGCGCCAACAATAATAACCTTTTGGACCTCATCCTTACGCAGGATCTTATTCAACCAGGCAATAAGCTCATCAATCTTATACCCGCCTCTCCGGTTTCCGGAAATACCGAAAAGCGAAAAATCTTTACGCACCTGTGAAGCCGTGACTCCCACCGCATACGCTAAATCATTTGAAACGATCCGGACCGCCCCCTGGGTTTTAAAGCGATGCAACTCATTTTTATAACGGGAGAGACGAATAACCGATTTCCGATTTTTCATAGCACCTGAACTTTTTTGTTCCAAAATTCACAATAATGTAGTTAAATATACCATAAATCAAAATAATGTCAAGAAATTTTGCTCTTTTTTTCACAATATGTAAAAATAAAGTTATTATCGGTTAATACCGGATGCCCAAAACATAGAGCATGAACTCAATCACCCGGTCAGCTTTTTTGCTTCCCGCTCCCCTCTTCTATCGGCATTCTTGTTCGTTTTTTATACTATGCGCGTACCAAAAAATCTGCTATACTTTATTTGTAAATATCGCGCACTCGACATACAAGGAGGAGGCCCGTGGGAGCTACATTTTTCGGACAATATCTACTCAATCAGGGGATCATTAATGCCCAGCAGTTGACCAAAGCGCTGGTCCTGCAGGACGTGCTTAACAAAACCATCGGACAGATCGCGCTCGATGAAAAATTGCTTACCGAAGAACAGATAAAACAAGCGGTCGACCTGCAAAAAAAAGAGGACATTTTTTTCGGTGAGGCTTTGCAGCGCCTGGGATTCTTGTCCCAGGAACAGACCGACCGTCTGCTGAAAAAACAGAAACAAAATCATGTCTATATCGGCGATGCCCTGGTAACCCTGGGCTACCTGGCGGAGCAGCAGCGCGAAAAAGCTTTGGCCGACTTCATCCGGGAACAAAACGAAAACGCGGCAATGGTCGCTCCGTTCCGCTTCCCGCAAATCGTGGAACATGAGCAGCAATACATCGAAAAATTCACCTTATACACGATAAAACTTCTCCAGCGCATGGTCCACCTGGTGGCCAAATGCGACCATTACGCGGTCATGGAACATTCCGTTCCCCTGGAACACATTTCGATCCAGGTTAATTTCAACGGAGCGCTCAGCCGGCAGATCAGCCGCTTTGTGCTGATGATCCCCCGGGACACGGCCACGATAATTGCCGCAAAATATCAAACCCTGGAAAACGCTCCGGTCAGCAACGCCGTCATCATGGACACACTGCGCGAACTGGCCAATATGATCTGCGGACAAGCCAGCAGTAATCTCGAAGAATTCGGAGAGCTGACCCCGAAGGTGCCGGAAGATAAAAGCGGAGAAACGCATTATAACATCCGCCCGAATGAAGCGGTGGTGCTCACGACCCTGATCACGACCTACGGGCCGGTGTCGTTCTTTTTGGTGTTCCTAAAGAAGTAGTTAGCGGATAGCATTGAGCGAATAGAAACCTGAAGTCCGCGGGAGAGAAAACAAAAGCGCGGGGCGATACCTGCCCCTGCACCCCAGTGTTCGTTTCTTTTATGCGGATAAAAGAAACGAACCAAAGAAAAACCGCCCCCGTGGAATTTTTTTGCGATTGGCTTCTTTTTGTGGTTTACCAGGTAAGATGATTGAGGTGATGCATTCCGCCCGCCTAGGCGGGCTTCACGCTGACAAGACATCCTTGCCTTGGCAGCGCTACGGCCTTCCTGGCCTTCGTACACATCCCCTCAATCAAAGCCCCTCAGCAGAAAATTCCAAAGGGGGAAATATAGGAAATCACATAAAAGTACCGGCGGCGGAGTCCCTATTGCCTAATGCGAATCGTTATGTGCTTTTTGATACTTTGATGAACGCCCCGTACTATCTTGTAAAGGTTCTTCTTTTTTCGTTAATATCTTGATGGCCCAGAAGATGAATCTACTTATCAAATAAATTGGATACAAAAATAATGTCCATGCACCTACATTACTTTTCTTAAAAAAACTGACAAGCACGCTTATAATCAAACATATTAAACAGAAGACAATAATTAAAATTTCACGCAAATGTGTTTTTGTAACTCCATTTCTAAAGATTATTTTGATTGCCAATAGCCCAAACCTAATTGCCCAATATATCGGGTAAAAAAGTAAGGCCATCTTAAACATAACTTGTGCGATTGTTGTTATAATTAGAGTAATTTTAGGATGAGTTACATTAAATTCCGCGTTTTCATATATATTTAAACAGTTTGTTGGCTTCTCCGTTTCTATATAGAGACCATCAAGATAGTAACCTGTGGATTTTTTGTTTATCCATTCGTAATTTTCTGGTAGCGGGATGATGCCCTCAAGAATTAAGTTACTCATGCAAAGGATAAATACGCATGCAATAATAATCAATCCTTCTCGTGCTATGATTTTTTTTATTTCCATATTTATTTTTTATAACGTTGAGCTCAGGCAAAGGAGGCCGATGCCATTTGGCAACGGATTCCGATTGCCTGAAGCGAGTTGTTAGGAGTTATGATAATCCATAAAAAACACATAATGCTTTGGTCAGTAAATCAGCTGCTGTGGATGAAGCAATTTTCCATATTCCCGATGCTGCTTTCTCCGCCATTTTTCCTATCCACGATCCAAGTTTATCTCTCAAATCGCTTTTATCTTTAGGTTTGGGGGTATCTCTTATGATTTTTTTTAATTCTTCGATATCCTTATCTCCAACAGCTTGTGCACGCAGATACTCAGTAAGACTTTCTATAGAATTTTCTTTGACGAACATTGTTACATCTTGTATATTATGATCCCCAATTTGGATATTTGACGCATGAGAAATATTGTATTGCCTACTGTCAAGTATAATCTGAATAGGTGAATTTTTACCATTATCTTCTATAACGTCGATGCCTTGTGCTGTTATCCTGCCCATACCAACAATTGACCCAACTCCCATTGGTTTCCACTCAATCAAATAATGCTCGCTCAATTGACGACTAATGTCAGAAATTTCCTCTTGCGTTAAAGTATTATCAAAATCCCTTGCTTGAAGCACTTGAAAATTTTTTCTTCTAAGTTCATAGTATTTTTGTAGAATAATCCCTCTCATTTCGATATCTTTCATGTGTTTTCTCCTAACATAAAGCTACGTCACTTGATTTCGCTAAGAATCATGTTGGTCTCAGCGTTTGGTTAGATTTTATTTTATTTAATTTCGATTTGTTTGTCGATTCGCTTTTTTTTGATTATCTCACTGTCTTTACCTCGCAGAGCATGGAATACACAGTAGCGAGGAAAATTCCAATCCGCACCATAAAGGGATTGTATCTCTGGGGCCGGAAACGTTTCTTTGAAGTCAACAACATGGAGATCAAATTTCTTGAGTACGAAAAAGTATCGAGAAAGTGGTCTGTGGCAGTATGGAACACCAGAAATTTTTGTATTCGGATCCTTTGTCACGGAAAAAGAGATGGCCTTTGTCCGTTCTTTCATATAATGATACTCCGATGGAGTAAAGAATTTCTTGTATTCGTTGTAAAAACACGGATGAGGGATAGTGAACACAAAGCGGGATTGATTTCCCATTAACTGCGCCACGCTTCCAATAAACAACTCCAAATTATCAACAAGCTGTACGACCATATGGGAGATAATCAAATCAAAGGGGTGAGTACTTTGGTAGTCTTCGACTCTCAAACGAAACAGTTGAATGTCGCTTCCTTCAATTACCTGCTCTGCAACAGCATACATTCCTTCTGAAGGCTCAATTGCGACAGCTGTATTAACATAATTGCTTAGATTTGCTAAAAGATGCCCCGTCCCACATCCTACCTCTATTAACGATTCAGGACGAAGCTCTTTCACTAAATCAATATAATAAGGAAGGAAAACTTTGGAGAAGGTCAGGTCCTTTCCTGATTCAATCTGAACCCGTCGAATGGATGCGAAGTCATCCCACCTATTCGGCATTAGCTTTTTCCTTTGACTTGCGAATAATGTCTTTCGCCATTCCAATAATCTGTGGACCTGAGTGGTTGTCGAATATTGTCACCTCATGTTCAGGATGTGACCCCCGAGCTATAGCAAGGCGCTCCGCACCGCTTCGGTTCCCATTAACTAATGTGAAACGAGCCTCGGGGGCAATATCTTCATTTGTGACGAAAAAGCGAATCCCCGCTTGTTCTAAATTATTTCGGATATCTTCTTCCACCGGTTTGGGAGTAATTACCTCAACAGAAGTACCTTCTCTTGCTTTTTTCTTTACAGCATCCATAAGTTCTTTAGAGTTTTGAATCCAAGATAAGCGACTACTAACAATCTGCACTGTACTTCCACTTGTTACGAAATCTTTCATGAACGAGAGAGTAGCCGCCTCCGTTTTGTGATTTTCAACCTGAGGAAGATACCTGAACCCTTTCCTTGCTAACATAATTACTACAGCAATGACTTCAAGAATTGCAGCAGTGACAAGACCTCCTAAATATGGCAAGTCGGCACGCGTATTTGCTTCAGAACTAAACCAAAGATATCCAAGCCCAACCAGAGCAAGCAACGTCGTTAAGAAAAAGATGCTAATGAATGCGTAAAGCGCTATTTTGACAATCTTGAGCATATGTTCATCCTTTCGATGATCTTCAAATCAATCTAACATCCAAACTCGGTGGCTTTTGCCCGACGCCAAAAGAAGCGGGTAACGATCCGCTGGATTGTTTTGCTAGAAGGTATTTTCATCCATTTTATTTGCAATGTACATATTAAAAATGGGCAAAACGAATAATTGAACGAGCAGAAATAAAACAATAATTAAAAAAACAAAGATTGGTCCTAAAAAGAGACTTATCAAAAATAAAAAATAAAAGATTGTGGCACTAAATAAAGTAATGGCAGAAAATTCGTTATCCGGTTCTTTGGATTGGAAAAATTGCCATGGCCCTAATGCCATGCCCCAAGACCAAAGTAAATATGGAATTACCCTAAACTTGCTTTCACCACCATAAAACCGTGTGCAAATAAAAAAAGCAAGGGCGCATGTGCCAATGATTAATAGATTGGTATAAAATTGAGACAAGAAACCAAATAGGTATAGCAAAGGATTCTTTTTTTCTCTGAGGCTTGCAACTATAGGAATGAAAATCATACTTGGTAACATTAGAATGGAAAGATAGAAGTGAGACGTGAACAAAAGAATTATGCCAATAAAAATCAACCTCCACTCCCCCAAAAAGGCTAACCAAATTCCAGCAATGATCCCTCCGAGTAGGTTAAGAAATAATATCGGAATTGTTAAGACTCCGAGAATTTTATTGATCATGATTTTTCCTTTGCCTTCCGCAATGAAAGAACAATCGTTACTATGGAAACCAGGTTAATAATGGTCCAAAGAAATTTGTTTAAGTGGATTCTAATAATAGGATTATAAATAAATGCTAAAACCCCAAAAATCCATATCCAATTTTCCTTTTTGTTTTCAAAGGATGTAATCGTTAGAAATACAAAAATTGCACAGCAAACCCAACGCAATAATACATAATAGCCGTATGGGTTGTATGGGTTAAGGGCTAAAGCCAAAAGTATAGTTGCAATTATTTTTGGAGTTTTTGTTTTATTCATATTTTACTTCTAACATCCAAACCCAACGGCTTTTGACCGACGCCAAAGGCGGCAGTAAAAGTCCGTTGTGGTGCGTTGTTGCGCTAATTCTATTGTAATATCAGCAAACATACCTATTCATTTTGTCCGAATGTGGATGTCCCCATGCAAAAAAGCCACAGTTTTCGGCCGTGGCTATGGTTTTAGATCGTTCAATCTGCGAAAACTTATATGTTGATTTTTGCATAAATTTACCCATTTTTCAAGATAAAAGCGCGGGGCTACGGCTCGCCTGTCCCCTGATCCCACTAGTGCTCACAGCAAAGCCCCACACATAGGCAGAAGTTTGCTATGCAATGAGCCGCTTACGAAATTTCACGCATACAGTTCTTGGATAGCCCCCTTTGGAATTTTCTGCGGATGGGCTTTGATTTAGGTGATGTGTACGCAAGCCAGGATGGCTGAAGCGCTGCCAAGGCAGGGATGTCTTGTCAGCGTGAAGGTCCGCCTAGGCGGACCGGAATGCATCACCGAAATCATCTTGCCTGATGTGCCTCAAAAAGAAGATCATCGCAAAAAAATTCCATGGGGTGTATTTTCTTTGCTGACTTTCTTTTGGACACTCAAAAGAAAGCCAGCCCTAGGTGGTGGGGACTGGGAGAAGTCCCCTCCTACAGTTTCTCATTCACTTCTTTCAGTACTTTTTCATGAATTCGACGGTATTCTTCCGTAAAAAGTACAAAACGTATCAATTTAACGTGATGTAATTGCGGCAGGAGTTCAAAAATCGCGGTGAAAGCAACTCTAGCGGCGGCTTCCATGGGGTAACCGAAGATACCGGCGGAAATAGCCGGAAACGCGATGGATTCTATTAAATGTTGTTCGGCAAGCAGCAGCGCGTTACGGTAACAATCGGCAAGCCGCACATCGCTGGGGTTATCCCGTCCGTACACCGGGCCAAGACAATGGATCACATAAGTATTCGGCAGATTATAACCTTTGGTAAGAACCGCATCTCCGGGTTTAATCGGCGCCAACAGCCGGCAGGCTTTATTCAATTCCGGACCGGCCGCCCGATGCAGGGCCCCGGCAACCCCGCCGCCCGGCAGCAGTGCGGCATTTGCGGCATTTACCACCGCCCGGCAATCGTTCTGCCGGGCGATATCGCCCTGAGCACACTCGACGGTTACGCCCTGCCGCACTATAACCACGGCTTATTTCCTTTGCCTGCTCACTGATACCATAAACCGGTGACGAAATATTTGCCGTCGCGTTCCATTAACACCATTTTGATCAGCACATCGTCATGCGTTTTGTCGAACGCGCCTTTCCAAAAAACAATCGTTACTTCCTGGCGGTTAAGAAATCCGAGATATTCCCGGTATAAGTAATTCCCTTCCAACTCCTGGACATTCTTTTTGATTTCCAGAAAACGCGTTTCGGAAAGAGTCTCTTTGAGCGAGTCGTCAAAATCACGCGAATACTGGGTATAATCGTTATGGGCAAACCCGGCTAAAATATTATCGAATATAGGATCGGCGATACCGCGAACCTGTTCGATGTTTTCTCCGACAACCGCCGCCGAAAGCGACGCCGGCGCCGCCAGAACAAGCAACCCGATTATAATTACCGCATAATAACGCATAGGAACTCCTTTCATTCTTTCATCTCCAAGCACCGGCTTCGATACTGTTCAAGCCCATCATTCATTGTAATCTTACCGCAGAGAGCAGGCTTTCGTCAAAGAAAAAATTAATACCGGGGATGCGCCTATTGAAGTTTTTTCACCGATTTGACCGCATGTTTCTGGAATGTAATTGTCCCGAAAGAATCTCCGACACGCATTTCCAGGGTCATTGTCGTCTGGGTTTCTTTCTTCAACCGGCCGCGCAGGGTTCGGCCGTTCTTCAAAGCGACTTCGATATCGTTAAAAAATCCGGACGATTGCCCGGCCTCCGGATCTATCGCTGCCGCCGGAACCGATGCGCCCGGAACATTTGCCGTTTCCGGATGATTAATCAGGTTGCGAACCGTTTCCAAGTCCTCATGCGCTGCGGCAATATCGCCTAATTTTGTCTGCACATCGGCGCGCGCATAGTACGCCTCGCGGTAACGCGGCAGCACCTCGATGAGCGCGGACAGCATGGCCAATGCCTGTTCACACTCCCCCAATCCATTATAGGCCCGGGCCAGACGGACAACGGCATCCGGGTCACGATTGTCTCCCGCGGCAATCGCCGGGATGCTGTCACATTCCATCTGGAATTCCCGCTCGGCCGCTTGAGGCCGCCCCATTATTTCATAAATACCGCCAAGATCATTATGAATATTCGGGTACCCGGGATTATCGGCAATAACCTGTTTATACAATAACAACGCCTCATCGAATTCACGGTTGTCCCGCAGCGTACTCGCCAAAGAATAGGTGATATTTATATTGTCCGGAGCCGCGGCATGGGCCTTGCGCAGATATTCCACGGCGCGGCCGTAATCCTCCTGCTGCATAGCGATAATACCCAGATTATTGTACACCCCCGCCGAAGCATTTCCCTCGGCGATAGACTGCTGATACCAGGCCTGCGCGTCATTAAGCCGTCCTTGTTTGA
>JAQULA010000041.1 GCA_028718845.1 Candidatus Omnitrophota bacterium | reverse complement strand
TCTGCTGAAAACAATCCGGCGTTCACTGCGTTTGCAGGTGATCATCGCGGTATCCGGCCTCTTAACCGCTATTTTCGTAGTTCTTACAATCGAACAGATTTCCACGGAAAAGGAGAGGTTGATCGCCCAGGCTTTTCATGAAACCGATCAGATCGGGAAAGCCATCCTGGCGGGGATCCGTTATCAAATGCTGATCGGAGACCAGGAGACAATACAAAAACAATTCGATGAGTTCGTAAACTTTCCGGAATTAATCGGTATAGCGCTTATCGATCATAACGGAATTATCCGGCGCAGTGTTGCCCATGGCCTGCTTAACGCCGTAGACCGGGCGCCTTATATCAAAAAAGCTTTATCCGGGAAGGCCTTTCGCGGTATCGAGCAAGATTCGCCGATGGGGCCGAGAAAGCTCACGCAAGTGATCCCGGTTTATAACGATACCCGATGCTATAAATGCCACGGGCTGAACCCCAAGGTTATCGGGGCGCTTAAGATTTCTCTGAACGCAGCCTCGATGGAGAAAAAAATTCACGCCGACATGAACCGGCATATTGTGGTTTCCTTAATTGCCCTGCTTATAGCCGGAATCCTGGTCAATCTGTTTTTTCTCCGGGCGGTGGTGATCCCGCTGCGGCAACTGGTAAGGGCGGTGCAAAAAGTGTCCGAAGGGGATTTGGATACTCCGGTTGTTTCGCAAAAAAAAGACGAAATCGGGATTTTGGCCCAGATATTTGATGCCACCGTTGTAAAACTGAGATTGCTTGTTGAAACGTCGCAAACACTGGTTCAAAAAGAGCAGGAAAAAAGCGAAGAGCTTGTGCAGTTGAACGAGAATCTTATGCTGGAGATTGCCGACCGGAAAAAAGTGGAAGCCTTGCGGCAGGAAACGGAGGAACGCTACAAACATCTGGTGGATAATATCAGCGTGGGCGTTGCGTTGATCAGTCCGGACCGGCGCGTTATAACCGCGAATCAGCAAATGCGGCGGTTCTGGCCGGATAATCAAGAGACCGGGCTGCCTTTCTATCATTTTCAGGTCGCCCCGCCGCGTTCCTCGGCAACCTGTCCGTGCCCTACCTGCCGGTCGCTGGAAGACGGCCAGGTTCACGAACTGGTTACGGAAACCCAGCATGACGACGTTACCATAAATTTCCGGATCGTTTCTTCGGCGCTTCGGGGCGGCGGCGGAGCTATCGTCGCCGTTATCGAAATGGTCGAGGAAATTACTATCCGCAAGCAGGCGGAAGAAAAAATAAAGCAGCAGAATAAATTTTTAAATACGGTAATCGAATCGTTGGCGCAGCCGTTTTTTGTCATCGAAGTGGCGGATTATCGCGTGACCGTGGCGAATACGGCGGCGCATTGCGGCTACTTTCCCGAAGATGCGACTTGCCACGCGCTGACGCATAACCGGAGTACTCCCTGCGAGGGAGAGTTTCATCCCTGTCCGAGGGATGCGGTGATAAAGAGCGGAAAGCCGGTTGTGTTTGAACATCGGCATACTGATGAAACCGGAGCGGTCCGTTATCTCGAAGTGCACGGGTACCCGATTTTCGGCGAAGCCGGCGCGGTGACGCAAATGATCGAATATACCGTTGATATTACCGACCGCAAGCGCGTGGAAGCGGAAATTCTGCGGGCAAAAGAACAGGCGGAGCTGTTGTATAAAATCATTCCCAGCGGAATTTTCACGGTTGATTGCGATGATGTGGTTACTACCTGGAATGATAAATCGGCGGAAATCACCGGATATCCGGGGCAGGAGGTCCTGGGGAAAAAATGTCCTATTTTCAATGATCTTCCCGGTGAGGAGCGTGTCGGCCGGTTTGATCCCGAATCACCAATCGCTCAAACCGCGATCGAATGCGTGATCCGAAGAAAGGACGGGACCAGGCGGGTTGTGTTAAAAAACACCGAATATCTGTATGATTCGCAGGGGAAGGTTGCGGGCGGCATCGAGAGTTTCGAAGACATCACCGAACGCAAGCAGGCGGAAGAAAAAATCAAGATCGCGGCCGACGAATGGAGCCGGACCTTTGACGCGATAAACGACATGATTTTTATCCAGGACAAGGAAGAAAAAATCGTTAAACTCAACAGAGCTCTTGCCGAAGCCCTGGAAATAGAACCGGAAAAACTTATCGGGAAAACGATTTCGGAGATAGCCCGGGAAAATAATGCCGCCTGGCTGGAACATACGTTTTATCAAAAGAAAAAGGAAGGGAATCCGGCGTCCGAAGAGGTATACGATTCACAGCATGGGATTCCGCTGCTGGTGACGGTTTCTCCGGTCGTCGGGGGTAACGGCGATTATCTCGGATCGGTGTATGTGGCCAAGGATATTACCGAATTGAAAAAAGCGGAAGAAGCGCTCAAAGAACATGCCCGCAAGCTCAGCGAAATGTACCGGGTTAAGAGTGATTTCACTTCCATGGTATCGCATGAACTGCGTACTCCTCTGACGGCGATTAAAGAAGGGATCGCCATTGTTCTGGATGGTTCTGCCGGAGAGATCAACGCCGACCAGAAAGAATTCCTGGATATGGCGAAGAAAAATGTCGACCGTCTAAAGCGGCTTATCGACGATGTGCTGAATTTTTCCAAGCTGGAATCGAAAAAACTTGAATTTCGCATGAAAGACGCCGATCTCAACGCGGTTATTCGTGAGGTGTCGGCCAGCCAAACAACCGTGGCGAGGGAAAAAGGTTTATTTCTGGAAACGAAGCTGGATGGGCAGGTCCCGCCGATGCGCTTCGATACCGACCGGATAATCCAGGTGTTGAACAATCTAATCAGCAATGCTTTGAAATTTACCGAACAAGGCGGAATAACCGTAACCAGCCTTTTGGATAAAGATAGCAGCAGCGTGACGGTACGCGTGCGCGATACCGGAGAAGGGATCCGCAGCGAGGACTTGCCGAAGTTGTTTCAGAAATTCGAGCAGTTGGGAGGCTTGAACCAACGCAAGACCGGCGGTACCGGCCTGGGGCTGGCGATATCGAAAGAGATCATTCTTCAGCATGGCGGAAGTATTTTCGCGGAATCGGAGTACGGGAAAGGAACGGTAGTAACGTTTATTCTGCCGTTACAACAGCGGCAAACCATCCTGATAATCGACGACGAACGGATGCTTCTGGACATCTGCGAAATGAATTTAAAAGCCGGCGGATACAATGTTCTGCTTTCGGAAAGCGGCGTGGACGGGTTGGAACTCGCCCAGAAAAAGAGCCCCGATTTGGTTATTTTGGACATGAAACTGGCGGACTTGAGCGGCTATGAATTAATCGGCCGCCTGCGCAGCAATAAGACAACCGCGGCAATCCCGATTTTGGTGATGTCCGGATACGCGGAAGAAATCGCCAAAATCGAGTACAATCAGCAGGAACTGGCATTGCCGTGGATTTCCAAGCCGTTTCGTAACGAAGATTTTTTAGCGCTGATAAAATCGCTATTAATAAAATAACGAGGTAAATACGGGCTGGATGGTTGGAGAAAAGAGGTGGGCATGGCCGGAAAACGGATATTGATCGTTGATGATGAGCCGGATATTCTGCGGGTGGTTGTCTTTCGGATGAAAAAAGCGGGTTATGAAGTGATTACCGCCGAAGACGGGAAAACCGGATTGGAACGCGCGTCGCGGGAGGTTCCGGACATTATTCTGCTTGACCTGCGGCTGCCGATTATGGATGGGTTTGAAGTGTGCCGTAGAATCAAAATTGACGAACGGCTGAAAACAATCCCGGTAATTTTTTTATCGGCCAGCATCAGTGAAGACATCGAATCAAAAATCAAAGAATACGGGGCGGACGGATATATGCGCAAACCGTTTGAACCGGAAGAGTTGCTGGAAAAGATAAAACTACATCTGAAAGAATAACCGGAGACGTTCATGCCGAAAAAAATACTGATTGTCGAAGATGAAAAAGACGTGGCCAAAGTACTGGTGGCGCGCCTGCAGGGTGCCGGATACACGACGATTGTTGCCGGAGACGGTACGCTGGGGGTACAATATACGCACCGGGAAAAACCGGACCTGATTATCCTGGATTTAATGATGCCGGCCGGTGGAGGCATGCTGGTTTTGGAAAGTCTAAAGCTTTGCCGCAGCGTGCGCTATATTCCGGTGGTTATTCTTACCGGGATGAAAGACGACGAATACCGGAAAAAAGTGGAAGCGATGGGGGTTGACGCTTTTTTTGAAAAACCGTACGAAGCGGAGGACCTGCTGAAGACAATCGCCGGAATTTTGCAGGCAATAGAGGGAGGGGACCGGTGGCACGCCTGATAGACGCATTGATACAGGAAGGACTGGTAACCGCGGAGCAGTTGCGGGAAGCCCGGGTCAAGCAAGTCGGAGCCAAGAAGCCGCTGCACGAATTGCTGGTGGAGATGGGCGCTGTGGACGAAGAGATCCTGATCGGCGTTGCCGCGAAAGTTTTTAAAATGCCGGTCGCGAAATTGGGCGATGAAACAGTCGATACTGCATTGATGAAACTGGTCCCGTATGAAATGACCAAACAGTACGGGGTGTTCCCGCTGCGGCGCAAGGCCGGCCTTCTGGTGCTGGCTATGAGCGACCCGGTGGATATCGTTGCCGAAGATGCGGTCCGTGCGGCGGCAAAGATGGAAATACAGCCGATCTTGAGTACGAAAAGCGAAATTGCCGCGATGATCGAGAAATATTATCACGCCGACGAGTCGGTGTACGATTTGCTGAAAAATATTACCGAAGATGTGCGCATCAACGTTACTTTGCGGGCTGAAACCGAGGGAGCGTCCGGGGAAGACAGTATTATTCGCGATGCCGCAAGCCCGGTGGCGCGGTTGGTCAATTTGATTCTTGCCGACGCGGTAAAGTTAGCGGCTTCAGATATTCATATAGAACCGTACGAGAGATATCTTAAGGTGCGTTATCGTATCGACGGCGATCTCCGGGATATTATGAATATCCCGGATTCCCTGCGGTTTGCCGTGCTGAACCGGATAAAAATTCTGACGGATTTGGACCTGGCGGAAACCCGTAAGCCGCAGGATGGCCGTACCCGGATCCAAGCCTATGGACGGGATATCAACCTAAGAGTTTCCACGGTCCCGACCTATTACGGGCAGAAAGCGGTGCTGCGCCTGCTTGATCCGCAGGGGGCAATGGTCCAGCTTGATAAAATAGGATTGGCCGAAGCGGAAAAAAATATTCTGAAAGAAGCCTGTTCAAAATCTCAGGGAATGATTTTAGTGACCGGCCCGACCGGGTCGGGGAAAACCTCGACGCTGTATGCCGCGCTTAATTTTATCCGGAACGAGAAGAGTAATATTATTACCATCGAAGACCCGGTCGAATATGTTATTGAGGGGATAAGCCAGATTCAGGTCAACCCGGTTAAAGAAGTTACTTTTGCCAACGGCTTGCGCAGTATTTTACGGCAGGACCCCAATGTGATTTTAGTCGGGGAAATCCGGGACAAGGAAACCGCCGACATCGCTTTTCGCGCGTCGTTGACCGGGCACCTGGTTTTGTCGTCATTGCATACGAATAGCGCCGCGGCCACGATCTCCCGGTTGTTTGATATCGGGCTCGAACCGTATTTGGTCGCTTCTTCCCTGAGTATCGTCGTCGCCCAAAGGCTGGTAAAATTAATTTGTCCGGCCTGCCGGCAGGAATATATCCCCGCCCAATCTTTGCTGGATGTTTTTCGCCCGTATCTTGATGCTTACGATATCCGGACGTTTTTTCGCGGGAAGGGGTGCCGGCAGTGCGCGTTTAGCGGGTATGCCGGGAGAACGGCAATTTTTGAGGTCATGCGCCTGGATGATACGATAAAAAATCTGATCGTCAATCGCGCCGCGGAAGACGAGATTTTTAAAGCTGCGCAGAGCAACGGATTGATTATGTTGGCCGATGCCGGCATGCGCAAGCTTAAGGAGGGAGTTACCACGCTTGAAGAATTGGGCAAGGTTGTGAACGTGGTAAATCCGGAGCAAAATGAGCCTGCGCGTGTTGGGTCACGCGCGCGCCCGGTGATCCTGGTTGCCGACGATGAAGATGATATCGCCAAAGTGATTATGGTGCGCCTGAAGAACGCCGGATATGATGCGGTGCGGGCGGTCGACGGAGAACAGGCGGTCGAATGCGCGGTTAAAGAAAAACCCGATCTGATAATTATGGATGTAATGATGCCGCGCATGGATGGCGTGCAGGCGACCAGGATTATTCGTTCTCGCCTGCAAACCGCTGCGATTCCCATCGTCATGCTTACGGCAAAAAGCGATTTGGAAAGCGAATTGGCGGGGCTTGACGCCGGCGCGGATGATTACCTTGCCAAACCTTTTGACGCGGCGCGGCTTTTAGCCAGGATAAAGATGCTTTTAAAAAGGAATGTACACAGCGATGCTTAACCCGCGGTGTTTGGGCCCGGGCCCTGGTTCGGCGTATAACGACCGGAAAAACCGATTGCCGAATGTCGTTCGGATGGGCTTGCGGAAGAAACCTTTTGCGGGATAAAAGACAGGACCGGATCAGATGGCAAAAATTAATTCTATCGGCGTAAAGAGTATTCTATGGCTGTGCTTTTTTTTGCTGTCGGTTTTCTCGACAAGCACGGTTATTAATATTCGCGCGCAAAGCAAAATTTTACTGGAACGCCAAGAGGCTTCGGCGCGTTCGCTGGGGGAGGTTATCCTGACGGCAATGCGCTATCCGATGCTGCGCGGCGAACAGGATATCATTCAACGTCAGTTCGACGCATATTGCGCATTGGGGGAGCTCGAAGTCATTCATCTAATGGATAGCGAGGGGGTAATCCGGCGTACCACCGATAAAAAATTGCTGGGACAAAAAACACAATCGGAGCTGATCCTGCGGGATAACCAAAGCGATTATAAGAGTGTTTGCGGACTTGAACGCCGTCAACGAAGCGGGCGGCTCGTTTTTTCGCAAATCCAGCCGATTTTTAACCAGCCGCAATGTTATTCCTGCCACGGTCCGGGTCAGAAGCTTTTGGGTAAATTAAGAATTGCTTTTGACTGGGGGCCGGAGAAGCGCGCGCAGCAGATGATGCAAAATACAAACATCGCGGTTTCATTGGGCAGTCTTTTGCTGCTGAGTATATTTACCGGAGTTTTTTTGTTCAAGGTCATTATTGCTCCGCTTGGCGTTCTTGAGTCCGGGATGAACCAGGTTTCCAACGGCGATTTTTCGGGACATTGTGTGCTGAAAAGCAACGATGAGATCGGCGCATTGACGAAAAAATTCAATGATATGTCCCTGGCTTTAAACCGGGCGATGCTGGAGGAAAGAAAATCACGGGAAACCGCGGAACATCAATCAAAAGAACTGGGGGAGTCGTTTTCGCTTTTAAACGCAACCCTGGAATCGTCGAACGACGGAGTTCTGGTGGTCGATACCCGCCGGCAGATCACCATTTTTAACCGCCGGGTTATCAAATTATGGGCGGTCCCGGAGGAATTTCTGCGGGCCGCGGATGACCGGAAATTTTTCGAGTATTGCGCGCAGCAGCTGATCGCGCCGGAATCTTTTATGAAAAAGATCGCCGCGGTGTACGCCGATGCGGCGGCGCAAATTATCGACATCCTGCGGTTTAAAGACGGACGGGTTTACGAATGGGAAACCGTTCCGCAGGTGATGAACGGTGAGGTTATCGGCCGAATCTGGCGGTTCCGCGATAAGAGCGCGAATTTCCGCGTTCAGGAGGAATTGCGAGTCAAAATGGAAGCGTTGGAGCGGTTTAATAAATTCATCGTCGGCCGGGAATTGTATATGCGGGCATTAAAAGAAAAAGTCGACGAACTCGAGAAGAAAATAAACCCGCCGAAGGCGTGAGGCCTCGGACGGAAAAACAAAATAACGGCCGGGTATTGCGGCAAGAGGCGGCGGGTTTCCGGAATGCAGTTTTGTGCGGGGGCTTAGATGGACCAGAACGAAATACTGAAAAGAATCGCCGAATTGAAAAAAACACCGGGGTTAACCGCGGAACAGGCCCGGGTCCTGGATCAGGCGCTGCAGTGCGTTGCCGCGATGGAGGAGACTTTACGGTTACAATCAGCCGAACTGGCCGGACTGAAGGCTGCCGGCGGGGCAGAGTTGACCGCCCGGCGGCGGGAAGCGTATCGTTTGCTCGATGGGTGGTTTCAGAATCTTCCTCCGGCGGTGGTAAGGCTGGAAAAGGGGATTATCGTTTTCGCCAACAATTCGGTACGGCGGATATTCGGCTTGACCCCGGAAGAGATTATCGGGAAATCGTATAATATATTTCATCACAGCGAAGCGGAGTTCGAACAGATTGACCGGGAGTTGCGTTCTGCCATGGCGCAGGGTGGAAATTTCTCCCGGGAAGTCCAATGTCTTCGTAAAGATGGGGCGGTATTTCCGGGATTGCTTCGCGCCTGGGTACCGGAGGCTTCCGGTGAGGCGGAGCTGGACCTCGTAACGATTTATGAGGATATTACCGATCAAAAACAAGCGGAAGCGGCTTTGCTGGATGAACAGCAGAGACTTACCCAAATCATATCCTTTTTGCCGGACGCGACGTTTGCCGTTGACCGGGAAGGCAAAGTCACTGCCTGGAACCTGGCTATGGAAGAGCTGACCGGAGTTAAAGCCGCGGATATGCTGGGAAAAGGTAATTATGAGTATGCGTTGCCGTTTTACGGGGATCGCCGGCCGATATTGATCGACCTGGTATTACATCCCGACCCGGAGATTGAGAAGCAGTACGCTTTTTTTAAACGGGACAAGAACACGGTGCTGTCCGAAGCCGAGATGCGGATTAACGGCCAGTGGCGTATCCTGTGGGCAAAAGTCGTTCCGCTGTACGATTCGAACGGTGATATTGCCGGCGCGATTGAAACCATTCGCGATATCGTCGGGCATAAACTGAATCTTATGTTCAACCACACTTTCCAGCTTATGGCGCTGATGACCCCGGAAGGGGTGGTGATGGAGGTCAATAAGGCTGCCTTAGACATGGCCGGAGTTCCGCTTGCCGAGGTCCAGGAAAAGTTTTTTTGGGAAACGTCGTGGTGGACGCATTCAGAGGAAGCACAGCAGCAAATTCGACAAGCAGTACAGGCGGCAGCGGCCGGAAAGACTATGCGTTTTGAAACCCAGCATTTCAGCAAGAACGGGGATGCCTATTATGTTGATTTCGCGCTGACGCCGGTACAAGACAGCGAAAATAACGTTGTTTTTTTAATTGCGGAAGGCCGCGACATTACTGAACTCAAAAAGGTGCAGAACGATCTGCTGGAAGACAAAAAGCGGCTGAAAAATCTCCTCGACATTTATCAGCGTCCCGACACACAAGTAAAGGACCTCTTCTCTTTTGTTATCGAGGAATGCATCCAAATGAGCAAAAGCCGGCTGGGCTTCTGGGGTTTAATCAACGAAGACGAAACAGCGATGACGGTTCATTTCTGGTCGGAGGCGGCAATGGAAGGATGCGCCGTTGACTTGCGTCCGGTGGAATTTTCGCTGGCCAATGCCGGTATTTGGGCCGAAGCGATAAAAGAGCGCAAGCCGCTGGTCATCAATGACTATGCGAAGTCGGACCCCCGCAAGAAAGGGTATCCCGAAGGGCATGTGGAAATACGGCGTTTTATGAGCATTCCTGTTATTCGGGAGGGGAAAGCCGTTGCGATTCTTGCCGTTGCGAATAAAGACCGGGATTACGATGAGACCGACCTGCTTCACCTGAGCCTTTTTATCGAAAATATATGGGACGAGTCTAAACGGAAACAGGCGGAGGGGGATTTGAAACGGGAAAAAGAGTTTCTCGATAATCTTATCAAAACTGCTCCGGTCATTGTCTTGGTGCTGGATATCCAGGGTAGCATTGTCAGTTTTAATCCCTATATGGAACATCTTTCCGGATATCTTTTAGATGAGGTTAGAGGGAAAAACTGGTTTGATACCTTTTTGCGAAAGGACGATGCCGCTAAAATCCGGGACGTTTTCTCTCAGGCGATCCATGATGTCGATACCCGGGGCAACGTCAATCTCATTGTGGCCAAAAACGGCCGTGAAATCATTATCGAGTGGGATGCCAAAACGCTCAAGGACGCGGACGGCCGGGTTGTCGGGCTGTTGTCGGTAGGGCAGGACATTACCGAGCGCGATAGAGCGGAAAGAGAACTGCGCTGGAAAACGGCATTGCTGGAATCTCAGATAGAAGCGGATATCGACGGGGTACTGGTCGTCGACAGCCTCGGTCAGAGGATCCTGGTTAATTCCCGGCTGCTTGAAATGTGGGAAGTCCCCGAGCGCATCCGGAACGACAAGCTCGACGCACCGCTTCTGGAGTATGTCGTCGGCCGGACAAAAAACCCGGAGCAATTTCTGGCCAAGGTAAATTACCTGTATTCTCATGAAACGGAGACCAGCCGGGATGAGGTTGAGTTTAAAGATGGAATTATTTTTGACCGGTATTCATCTCCGGTTAAAGATAAGCAGGGAGCATATCTCGGCCGGATTTGGACTTTTCGGGATATTACCGAGCGCAAACGAGCCGAGACGGCATTGAAGGAAATCGCGAGTTTTCTTCAGCACCTCATCGATGCTATTCCCTCCCCGATTTTCTACAAAGATACCCAGGGCGTGTATCGGGGTTGCAACGCGGCATTCGAGAAATATTTGGGGCTTCCCAAGGAAAAAATCGTCGGCATGTCGGCGCACGATCTGTCGCCGAAGGAGTTGGCCGATAAATATCTTGAAATGGACCTGGCCTTATTGCGGCAGGGGGGGGTTCAAGTCTATGAATCAAAAGTGCAATACGCCGACGGCACGCGGCATGACGTCATTTTCAATAAGGCGGTGTTTGTCAACGTGGACGGCAGTTTGGGCGGGCTGGTGGGGGTAATTATCGATATCACCGAACGCAAGCGCGCGGAAGATGAGGTAAAATCCGCCCGGGTATTTCTCGACCGGGTCATCGATATGAGCCCTTTT
>JAQULA010000040.1 GCA_028718845.1 Candidatus Omnitrophota bacterium | reverse complement strand
CTATCCGAATCTGATCATCGCGGCCACGGACGCGGCTGTCCAGACCTATGCCTGGGCGGTGCCGGACGCGATCGGCACGCAGGTGCGGGTAAAAGTGACCGATGTGGACAATGCCCTGGTACTGGATACTTCCAATGCCGATTTCTCAATCAAAGGCGCGTTGCTGCTTACCGCGCCCAACGGCGGAGAAGTATGGTATGTCGGCCAGACAAAGAATATTACCTGGGTACGAACCGGCAGTATTGCCACGGTTAAACTGGAATATTCGACCAACGCCGGATCGACCTATCCGGTTGTAGTCGCTCCTTCGGTCGATGCTTCTTTACAGACTTATGCCTGGACGGTGCCGGACGCGATTTCCAATCAGTTAAAAGTTAAAATTACCGATATCTCCAATGCCACGGTTACCGATGTATCCGATGCGGTGTTTACGGTAAAAGGCGTGTTGGTGTTGACTGCGCCTAATGGCGGAGAAAATTGGCTGGTCGGTAATACCCAGAACATTACCTGGAACCGGACCGGATCGATTGCCAATGTGAAGCTGGAATATTCAACCACCGGCGGCTCCACTTACGCGAATGTGATTATTGCCTCTACCGACGGATCAACCGGAACCTATGCCTGGCCGATCCCGGACGCTATCGGTTCGCAGCTGCGGGTGCGTATTACCGATGTTGATGATGCTTCGGTTATGGATACATCGGATGCCAATTTTATCATCCGCGGTAAACTTTTGCTGACCGCGCCGAATGGGGCTGAGTCCTGGGGCGTGGCTACGACCCAGAATATTACCTGGACGCGGACCGGATCGATTGCCACGGTGAAGCTGGAATACTCGCTGGATGGCGGGCTTACCTATCCTACGGTTATTGCCGCGTCTACCGACGGAGCCACCGGCACCTATGGCTGGACTATCCCGGATAACCCGTGTCCGACGGTAAAAGTCAAGGTCAGTGATACAACCGATTCGTCGGTGTTCGATATTTCCAATGCCAATTTCAAGATCGTCGGGTTCTTGACCCTGACTGCGCCCAACGGCGGTGAAAAATGGGGGATCGAAACCCAGCAGAAGATTACTTGGAGTATGGTCGGTTCGATTGCCAATGTGAAACTGGAATATTCGACCAACGGCGGTACCAGTTATGATTATCTGGTCATCGCGTCTACTCCCGGCGGCGGGTTGGAATATTATTGGACTATTCCGGACGCGGCAAGTACGACGGCGCGGGTGAAAATATCCGATGTCTCGGATATATCGGTGTTCGATACATCCAACGACAATTTCCGGATCCAGGCGCGGTTTACTCTGACCCAGCCCAATGGCGGAGAGGTGTGGAGCGTGGGTGATGCTCAGGATGTGATCTGGACCACGGTCGGTTCAGTGGAAAACGTAAAACTGGATTATTCCACAGACGGCGGGTCAACCTATCCGAACACGATCAGCGCTTCGGTTTCGAACACCGGCACTTATGCCTGGACGATTCCGGATGCGATTTCCGCGACATTGCGGGTCAGAGTAGCGGATGTGAATGATGACCAGGCGTTTGACGCTTCCAATGCCAATTTTAAGATCAGAGGCGCGGTGGCATTGACCAGCCCTAACGGTGGTGAAAGCTGGATCGTCAATTCGCAGCACGCGGTGACTTGGACCCGCAACGGGTCGGTATCGACGGTTAAATTGGAATATTCGACCGACAGCGGAGCAACTTATCCCAATACGATTATCGGCTCGATCGATGCCTCCTTGGGCACGTATAACTGGACTATACCGGATAAGATCGGCAATGCGGTAAAGGTAAAGGTGACCAGTACGTCGGACGGCACCGTGTTCGATGCGTCCAACAGTGATTTCGCGATCAAAGGGGCATTAACGGTCACGGCTCCGAACGGCGGCGAACAGTGGGTGGTGGGTGCCGCGGCGAATATTACCTGGACGCGGGTCGGTTCGATCCAGAATGTTAAGATCGAGTATTCGAAAAATTCCGGCGCGACTTTCCCGTACGTTATGGTTGCGTCCACCGATGCCTCTACCGGGCTCTACGGATGGGATGTCGATGATGTTATTTCTTCAACCTTGAGGGTAAAGGTGTCCGATGCCGCCGATGCGACGGTGTCCGATATCTCCGACGCCGACTTTAGTATCAAAGGAGCGTTGACTTTAACCAGCCCGAACGGCGGAGAGATCTGGTATGTCGGCCAGAGTAAAAATGTTACCTGGTCGCGGACCGGCAGTATCCCGGCGGTGAAGCTGGAATATTCGACCAACGGCGGGACCAGTTATGCGACGGTTATTATTGCCTCTACGGATGCGGCGGCCGGAAGTTTTGCCTGGCCGGTTCCGGACTCGATCGGGTCGGCACTGAAAGTAAAGATAACCGATACGGCTAATGCCACGGTTACCGATGTATCCGACGACAATTTCACGATCAAGGGCGTGCTGCAGCTGACCTCTCCCAATGGCGGAGAGACCTGGGTGGTCAACGACAGCCAGAATATTACCTGGACCCCGACCGGAACTATTACGGCGGTGAAACTGGAATATTCCACTGACGGCGGAAATACTTACCCGGCGCTGATTATTGCTTCCACCGACGGCCCGTCCGGTACTTATAGCTGGACGGTTGCCGACGCGATCGGTACCAATTTGAAAGTGAAAGTTTCCGATGCGGCTGATTCCAGCGTGGCCGATGTATCCGATGCGGTATTCACGGTAAAAGGTTCTTTGCGGATTACCGCTCCCAATGGCGGAGAGTCATGGGGTGTGGGGACTACGCATGCGATTACCTGGGTGAGAAAAGGTTCGATCAGCACGGCCACGTTGCAGTATTCAGCCGATGGCGGAGCGAGTTATCCGAATACCATAACCACCACTGCCGATGCCGCGACCCAGAGCGCCAACTGGACCATCCCGGATAGCTTGACCTCGCAGGGCAAGGTCAAGATCATCAATAACGCCGATAGTTCGGTAAATGATACTTCGGATCTTAATTTCAAGATTGTCGGAATTTTGACGATCACCGCTCCCAACGGAGGGGAATCCTGGGGCGTGGAGACGATTCACAATATTACCTGGACACGGGTTGGTTCGATTGCCAATGTCCGATTGGATTATTCAACCGACTCCGGTACAACTTATCCGAGCATGATTATCGCTTCGGCCAATGCCGGTTCATTGGGCTATGCCTGGACTCTGCCGGACGCGGTAAGCAAAACGGTGCGAGTGAAGATTTCCGATGCGGCTGAACCGTCGGTATCCGATACTTCGGACGCTAACTTCAGTGTCCTGGCCCGGTTTGACATTACGGCGCCGGACGGTGGTGAAGTGTGGACCGTCGCTTCCAGCCATGATATTACCTGGACAAATATCGGATCGATTACCAGTGTGGTTTTAGAGTACTCAACCGACGGCGGAGCGACATTCCCGATTACGATTACCGCTCAGACCGACAATACCGGTTCATATCCCTGGACTATTCCGGACGCGATATCTTCTCAGGTACGGGTCAGGGTCAGCGATTATAATAACAGTAATGCGTTCGGTATTTCTGCCGCCAATGCGAAGATCCGCGGAAGCATTACCGTTACCAGTCCCAATGGCTCCGAGGCCTGGATTGTCGGCTCAAGCCATGCGGTAACCTGGTCGATTGTCGGGTCGATTGCGACGGTTAAAATCGATTATTCCGAAGACAGCGGCAGTACGTATCCGTACACGATCACTGCTGCGGTGAGTGCCGCCAGCGGTACTCATTCCTGGACGATTCCGGATACGTTGACTCAGACGGCAAAAGTCAAGATCACCAATACCGCCGATTCCACGGTGTACGATGTTTCCGACGCAGTGTTCAAGATCCGCGGTTCCTTGGCCGTGACCTCGCCTAACGGCAGCGAGGTTTGGAAAGTCGGCGACACGGAAGATATTACCTGGACCCGGAACGGGAGTATTGCCAGCGTGAAACTGGAATACTCCACCAATGGCGGGATCACTTATCCGGGAACGATTGCGGCTTCAGTGGATGCCTATACCGGCATTTATCCCTGGACCGTGTCCGACGCGATCAGTACCCAGGTAAAAGTGCGGGTGTCCGATGTCCTGGATTCCACGGTCAATGATGCCTCGGATTCCAATTTTAAGATTCAGGGTGTGATCACGCTTACCAGCCCGAACGGCGCGGAACAGTGGGAAGTGGGGACCAGCCACGCGATTACCTGGGACCTTAACGGTTCGATCGCGAATCTCAAACTGGATTACAGCGTTAATAATGGAACGGATAATTATCCCTATGCGATTGTCGGCAGTGTCAATGCGGCTTTGAAAACCTATGCCTGGACCGTCCCGGATAGTTTGTCCGATCAGGTTAAAGTGAAAGCGACCAATCTGGCGGACACTACGGTGTTCGATGTTTCCAATAATACCTTCCGTATTGTCGGCAAACTGGTAGTGGTCGCGCCCAACGGCGGAGAGGTATGGCCGGTGGGAACCGCGCAGTCGATTATCTGGTCAAGAGTCGGTTCGATTGCCAGTGTTAAGCTGGAGTTTTCCACCGACGGCGGGGTTACCTATCCGAATATAATCGTGAGTTCAACCGCCGCCTCGGCCTTAAGCTACAACTGGACCATCCCGGATGCGATTTATTCCACCCTGCGGGTAAAGATCAGCGATGTGGCCGATGCCACGGTATTTGATGTCTCCGACGCTAATTTCAAGATCCGCGGTAATTTGAACCTGACCGCGCCGCTGGGAGCGGAGATCTGGATGATCAATACCAGTCATAACATTACCTGGGCGCGGTTCGGCTCGATCGCCAACGTGCGGCTGGAATATTCCATCGACTCCGGATCAAGCTATCCGTATGTTATTGTCGGTTCGATGAACGCCGGATTACAGACCTATGCCTGGAGCATTCCGGATAATCCGAGCACGCACAGCCGAGTGAAAATCACCGATGCCGCCGATGCCACTGTATTCGATGCTTCGGATGCCAACTTTATTATCCGCGGCGGATTTACGCTGAGCTCGCCCAACGGCGCAGAGGTGTGGGCGATTAACTCGATCCAAAATATTTTATGGACCACCTTCGGCAGCATCGCCAATGTGAAACTGGAATATACCAAGGATAACGGGACATCCTGGAATTTAATTACCGCGTCGACCACCAATACCGGCGCGTATGCCTGGACGATTCCGGATTCGATTTCCACGCAGTGCAAAGTAAAGATATCCGACAGCAGTGACGTCGATGCCACGGATACTTCGGACGCGGTGTTCAAGATTCACGGTATCCTGGTCATTACTTCTCCCAACGGGGCCGAGGAATGGAATGTCGGGTCGACCCACAATATTACCTGGACTAAGGTCGGTTCGATCTCCAACGCGAAACTGGAATATTCCAAGAATGGGTTCAGCGATGAAACCCAGACCGTGGTGATCACCGCGGCTACTTCGGCGGCCAGTTTGAGTTACGCTTGGACGATTCCGGACGCGATTTCCACGAACGTGAAAGTACGCATCAGCGACAGCAATGATGCTGCGATAACCGATTTGTCCGACGGTGTATTCAAGATTCGCGGCGCGTTCACGCTGAACAGCCCCAACGGCAGCGAGTCCTGGATCGTCGCTTCAGCCCATGCGATTACCTGGACTACGCAGGGTACGGTGACTAATGTTAAACTGGATTATTCGATAAACGCCGGAAGCACCTGGACGGTTATTATCGCTTCGGTAGCCAATGCCGGAACCTATAACTGGACGGTCCCGGATACGATATCGGATCAGGTCCGGGTTAAAGTAACCGACGTGACCGATTCCTCGGCGTATGATGCATCGGATAATAACTTTAAGATCCGGGGTGATTTAACGATTACCGCGCCCAACGGCGCGGAAAAGTGGAGTGTGGGCACCAGCCAGGTTATTACCTGGAGCAGGGTCGGTTCGATTGCCAGCGTGAAACTGGAATATTCCGATAATGGCGGAACCACTTATGTGCCGATTGTGGATTCCGTATCCAATACCGGATCCTATTCCTGGACTGTTCCGGACGCGATCACGACCCAGGCCATGGTGCGGATTACCAATGTGGCTGATCCGACGGTGACCGATGCTTCCAACGCGGCGTTTAAGATCCAGGGCAGTTTTAACCTGACCAGTCCCAACAGCGGTGAGGCGTGGGTGGTCGGAACAGCGCATGATATTACCTGGAGCTGGAACGGTGCGGTCAACTATGTTAACTTGCATTACTCTATGGACAGCGGCAGTACCTATCCGTTCCTGATTGTCTCCAACCGGGCTAATAACGGGGTGTATGCCTGGACCGTGCCGGACAGCGTTTCCGGAACCGTTCGGGTCCGGGTCAGCGACGCTTCCGACAGCGAAGCCAATGACGTATCCAACGGAGATTTCCGTATCCGCTGTGTGTTCGTGTTAACCGCGCCCAACGGCGCCGAGCAATGGCGGGTCGGCTTGTCGAAAGATATAAAATGGACCAGTACCGGAACGATTCCGGCCGTGAAGTTGCAATATTCCCGGGATAATTTCGTCACCGATATCCAGACGATTACGATCGGGGCACCGAGTACGGCCAGTTATGCCTGGACGATTCCGGACGCGATTTCCGATACCGTGCGGGTCCGGATATCCGATCCGAATGATATCGGCGCCTACGATGATTCCAATGCCGACTTCCGGATCACGGCCGACTTTACGTTAACCAGTCCCAATGGCGCGGAGAAATGGGATGTCGATTCCACGCAGAATATTACCTGGTCATCGTCCGGTAGTGTGTCCGACGTGAAACTGGAATATTCCGTTGACGGCGGGGCGACCTATAAACTTATTGCCGCCACGACTAATAACGGCACCTATTCCTGGCAGGTCCCGGATGATATATCGGCGCAGTTTAAGGTGCGCGTGAGCGACCTCGCGGATCCGACGGCTAATGACGCTTCCAACGCCAATGCCAAGATCCGGGCGAAGTTTACCATTATCGCTCCTAACGGCGGCAGCGGACAGCAACTGACCGTCGGCGAAAATTACGATATCACCTGGTCGTGCGTCGGAACGGTTGCCAATGTGAAACTGGATTATTCGAGCGATGACTTTGTTACTCCGATAACTATCATTTCTCCGACGGCCAATGACGGCAGTTATACCTGGAAAGTCCCGAATTTCCCGAATGCGACCAAGGTGCGGGTGATGA
This sequence comes from Candidatus Omnitrophota bacterium, assembly GCA_028718845.1. GTDB lineage: Bacteria > Omnitrophota > Gorgyraeia > B26-G9 > B26-G9 > JAQULA01. Next base: position 3,911 of record JAQULA010000040.1, on the reverse strand, counting down.
GCAGTACGGATGTTGATGCCTATGATGCTTCGGATGCCAACTTTGAAATTGTCCGCGGGATATTGCTGGTAACCAGTCCTAACGGCGGGGAAAACTGGGTTACTCGTGAAACCCATGCGATTACCTGGCAGACGATGTCCGGTTCCATCCCGTTGGTGAATATCGATTATTCCCAGGACGGGTTTGTGTCCAATGTGATTGCCATTGCCACCAACATATCCAATACCGTGTCGCCCAATTCCTATACCTGGATGGTTCCGGACGACCGCTCGACAACGGTGAAAGTGCGGGTTTCCGATGTGCGCGATGTAACCGTCAATGATATTTCAGACAGCAACTTTACGATCCAGTATTACGCGGTTACGTTCGTGCTCAAAGACCTGCTGACCAATCAGCAGCTTGCGCAGTTGACTGTCGACGGCAGTTCGGACAAAGGAGACACTTGGAAGACATCCGAGAATCCGCAGGTTCCCGGCGTGCCGCTTAGTTCTCCGACAACCGTGCAGCTGCCGTACGGGTTCTGGAGCTTTATCTGGTCGAAGACCGGCTACGGCGATAAGGAAGTGAGCATTCTGGTCAACAAGGATAACCCGTTGTCCGGCACGGAAAACGAGACCATCTATATGGAAACATCGGCGGTGCATATCTGGAGCGCGTCTTCGGAGTTCACTTATGATGTCGCCAATGATCAGTTGAAAGTAACGTCGTGGCTGGAACGCGACGGTTCGGTGGTTACCGGTGCGGTGCAGGTGGACGTCAGGATTTATGATGATGAGGCGAATTTGCTGAAGACCCTGACATCAACGACTCCGAGTGAAGCCGGGTTCTTTAACCAGGTGTGGAATTCCACCGGACTGGAATCGGGACGGGTGTATTCGACCGTGACGGTTATCAGTAATGCCAGCGGTGCCGAATTCAAGACGCCGTCGACATTTAGTATTACCGAAGCGCAACAGCTGGTGAATACCCAGGCTGCGGTGGAACAACTGGCTACGGTGACCTTGCCGACTTTCCAGAGCGAAGTGCAGAGCACGATTAATACCGGTATGGCGACGCAGCAGGCATTAATCGAAAAGAAGATGAACGAGCAGGTTGAAATCATCACCACCAAGACCGATGAAATGAAGACTTCGGTGGATCAGACCCTGACCAGCTTTGAAACCCGTTCGAATAAGGCCATCGACCAATTGCAAAAAGGCGCGGACCAGGCAACAACTGCCGGTGCGGAATTGGAAACGATCGCTAAGCGCCAATCCGGAGAATTGATCCTGCCGACCTCGGTTTTGGTCGGGGATACCGTAGAAATCCGCTACCGTATTTCTACTCAGCTTATGCCGTTGATGGATATAATCGCCTATGATGGAACGATCCTGCGTAAAAATCAGCCGCTGATCGAATCCGGTACGACGGCCGGGCTTTATGGTTACGACCTGGTGGTGGATGCGACGATGTTCAAGGCCGGAAAGGCATTTACGGTAATGGTCAGTGAAAGCACGACCGGCAATCTTCAGGCCGGTTCGGTCATGGTCGAGGCAACTTCCCTGACTTCGATCGAAGGTCTGGCTTCCGGGATTCCGCAGTTGAAATCGGTCACGGACAAGGCCCTGGACGCAATCCAGAACGTGGAAGGAACTCTGGCAACCGGTGGAGATGTGGGCATGGCCCTGACCAGTCTGCAGGAATCGCTGGCTGAAATTCCGCAACTGCTCGAGGAAAGCGGTCCGGATGATAAGATGATCGGCACGATTAATACGATTGCCGAGCGGCTGCAGTCGTTGGCCGGAGACCAGGGGTTTGATATCTCGGCTATGGTGGAATCCGCCTTGAGTTCTTCGCCGACGATAACCGAAATAAAGAAAAAGACCGAAAATATCAAAGGGATCGTGGAATTTTTGCAGAACCTGTTCGAGCGCAAACTCGGCGGTTCCGAGGACGAGCCGGTGGTATCCACGTCCTTGTCGACCGGCAGCTTGGTGGTTAATGTCATTGCCGCCAACCCTTCATCGACGAAGCCGCAAACCACGCGGGTAAAGGTATATCTGCCGAAGGAAGTAACGCCGAAGGATATCATGGATTCCGGCGGGTTGGAAGTTGAATTCGATGCCAACCAGTCGATTTACTATGTGTTCAAGAACAATATCGAACTGGCTCCCAAAGAAGTCCGCGTGTTTAAAGTGGAAATTGAAGATATCTGGATCATTCCGCAGACAACCTTGGATATTCTAAAACTGCGGGCCATGAAAATAGCCGCCGCACTGGAGGCAACCGAATACAAGCAAGTCAGCGAACAGTTGATGCAAAAGTTATACCTGGCGGTGGATGAAGTGGTCAAATCCCAAAACAATGTGGCTCTGAGCCGTGAACAGCATATCGGAGCGTATCGAACGAATATCGTGAACCTGGACCGGCTGAAAGCGGAACTGACCGATATGGAGAAACTCCTGATTAAGAAGCCGGAAGAAAGGTTATTGACCAAAGCGATGACCTGGAAGATCATTACGATGGTGATTATTTTTATCGTTTTGTTGACCGCGGTGTTTTTCTTTACCTGGTACCGTAAATCAAGCCCGGGTAAGGATGAGATCGAAAAAGCGAAACAGTTTTCGTTCTCCGACGGCAAGAATAAGGATGAACCCGGAAAACCGGAAAATAAAAAATAATGGAAAACAGGCAGGGAGGCGGATGCGAAATGGATTGCGGATGAGAGAGGGCAGATGGTTGATAGCCGGCGCTTGCCATCTGCTTTCTGTTGTCTGTTTTCTGTCGCGGATGACGTGATGGCGGATAATAAACTATTGGATGTAACGGTACTGTCTCCGGAGAAAGTCCTTTTCCAGGGGAAGGCCGAACGGGTGATTATGCCGGGGGAAAACGGGGTGTTCGAAGTCTTGCCGTTTCATAAACGATTACTCAGCCGGCTGCTTTCCGGCACAATTATAATTGATAAGCAGATGATCCCGATTTTTCGCGGGGTAGCCCAGGTCGGATCCAATCGGATCACGATTATTATTGAACAAGCAAGGATATAGCTTATGGCCAACTATATCGTATTATTGTTGATTCTATTCTTGTGTATCGTCGGGCCGTGCGGGGTCATGGCCGCGTCGGCATATGCGAGTATTACCGCATTGGGAAGAAATCCGTCGGCGGCGCCGAAAATTTTTCTCGCGATGACGATTACGCTGGCTTGTGCCGTGGGTTTGTCGATCGTGGCGATGTTGATCGTCTATCAGCTGTTTTCGGTGAACTGACGCGCTAATCGCGGCAAAATAAGAACGATGTGATATAATGTAGCTGCATGAAAAATCCCTGAGGTGAAGTATGTTTATTGTCAGTATCGTATTGCTCATGGTTTTTATTTTCGGCGGGATGTTTTTTTTCTTTTACCAGCTGATGACCCGGAATGTTACCAGAGCGACTTCGCATTTACAGCGGATGGTTAAAGATAACAGCGATAAGCAGGAAGATATTCAGAAGAAGCAGGATGAAGCGAAAAAGAATTATGACGAAACCATAAAAAAAGCGCAAAAAGAAGCGGAAGACCTGAAAGAGCGCGCGCAAAAAGCCGTGGAAGCGGAACGCGATAAAATTATCAGCCAGGCGCATATCCAGAGCGAGGAATTACTTGACCGGGCGAATAAAACCTGCGCGGCGATGCAGACCGATCTTGACAAAAACATCAATGACCGGGCGCTGGAACGTTGCGGCGAGCTTATCTGCCAGGTGTTGCCGGAAGAGGTCTGCCGGGTTCTGCATGGGGTGTGGGTGGAGGCGTTGATTACTACCGGCTTAAGCAGTCTTGAACGTTTGCGGGTGCTGGACGAAGTGACCTATGCCGATATTCAAACGACTTTTCCGCTTACGGAGGAACAGCGGCAACGGCTCCAGTCCCGGCTTCTGGAAGAACTCGA
>JAQULA010000039.1 GCA_028718845.1 Candidatus Omnitrophota bacterium | reverse complement strand
CCGGACGACCCTCCAAGAAATCGGCATAAAAACACCGCCCGCCTCCCTGGAGGAAAAAACATTTATAAAAGCGTTCAAGGATCACATCATATTTATTTACCGGATAAGAAATGACACGATGGAAAACGTCCGGATTTACCAGCCGCAAAGCGATAAGCCGACCCGTTCGATCGTGGCTGAAAGCGGTGCGTTTATTTCCATCCCGGAAAAAAGCGCGGTAAAATTGATGCTGCGTAACGGCACTGCCGATGAGCCGAGTTTTAACGACCCGGAAGTGTTTTATAAACTCAATTTTAAAAATTACCACATCACTCTGAGCCTTAAGGACAAGATCGACACTCAGCCGCTGGATAAAAAGGTTTCGGATATGACGATCCGGGAAATCGAATCGGAGGTCTTCGCGATGCGCGCGATGGACATCGATCCCGGGCCGTTGCTGGTCGGGCTGCACCGTAAATTCTCCATGGCCTTCAGCAGCGTGATTTTTATTTTTATCGGAATGCCGCTGGCGATCCGGGTCCGGCGGCGGGAACGTTCGCTCGGCTTGGGGATCAGCGTTGTCGTCTGTTTGGTTTACTATCTGTTCATGGCCTTGGGAGAGAGCCTGGCCCTGCGCAATAAAGTTCCGGTCGAGCTGGGAGTTTGGCTGCCGAACCTCATTTTTCTTGTTCTCGGACTGGCGTTAACCTATAAGGTATTGGAAGAATAAAGACTATGAAGATCATAAAACAATATGTACTGGGGGAATTTTTAAAACCGGTTATCTGGTTTTCCATTCTGTTTATCGCGCTTTCCTGGACCATCGATCTCTTTGACCATCTCGACGAGATTGCCAAGGCTAAAGTTCCGCTGTTCGTATTGTGTGATTACTATTTTTCGTTAACCCCGTTCATTTTCGTCAATATATCTCCGATCATTATTATTCTGGCCACCATTTTCACGTTGAGCAGTCTTAACCGGCACAATGAAATCATGGCGATCAAGGCGATTGGGATAAACCTTTGGAGTATTATCTGGATGTTTCTTATCTTCGGACTGCTGGTCAGCGCGCTCAGTTTTTCGATCAACGAAGTCGTCAAGCCTGCGTCCTACCTGCATTCCCTGACCCTGAAGGAAGAATATTTCAAGCCGGCCGCCAACCGGGAAAAAAACGAGGTTATGAACAACCTTACCCTCTACGGGACTCACGGACGGATTTTTGTGATCAACAGTTACGACATAAAGCGCCAGCAGATGAATAATGTTATTATTTCGGAAAACAACGAGCACAATCAGATCGCGCAGCAGATTGTCGCTAAAAAAGCCCAATGGCTGGAAGGTTATTGGGTCTTCTATGATTGTATCGTTACCACCTACAATGCGGACGGCAGCGTCAACGCCCCGGAGCATTCCGATGAAAAAGTCATTCTCATTGACGAAACCCCCATCGATATCCAGCGGGCAAATATCCAGCCCGACCTGATGAGTTATTGGCAGCTGAAAAAATATATCCGGCGGCTTAGCGGCAGCGGCCTGGGCGCCAATAAAGAATTGGTGATCCTCTATAACAAGATTGCCTTCCCCCTGGCAAATTTTATTATCATTTTTTTCGCCGTTCCGTTTACGCTTACCCGGGCCCGCAACGAAAGTATTTTTATGGGCATAACCATAAGCATTCTTATCAGCTTTAGTTACTGGGGGGTTAACGCCGTAAGCTTATCCCTGGGAAAAATAGAAGTTCTCTCCCCGCTGCTTTCCGCCTGGCTGACCAATATCATCTTTCTGTTTATCGGCATCGGACTCATCGAATCGGTAAAAAAATAACCCCGCGGCATTATCGGCCGCGGGGCTTTATTCGTTTTCGGATAAGCGTGTCCGGAATCAGGCTTTGCCCGCCGATCCGAGTACCGCTTCATTTTTATGCTTATACATGGAGATTAACGCGTCGCGGGCCGGGCCCAGATATTTGCGCGGATCAAAATCAGCCGGTTTATCCTTGAAATATTTCCGGACCGCGGCCGTCATCCATAGCCGTCCGTCGGAATCGATATTAACCTTGCATACCGCCGATTGCGCCGCCTTGCGCAGCTGTTCTTCCGGGATCCCCACGGAATCCTTCAGCGCGCCTCCGTTCGCATTGATCATTCGTACCGCTTCGATCGGAACCGATGATGCCCCGTGTAAGACAATGGGAAAACCCGGAATTTTCTTTTCAATTTCCTCGAGAATATCGAACCGCAGCTCCGGCGGGATATATACGCCGTCAGCGTTTTTTGTGCACTGCTCCGGCTTGAACTTATTCGCTCCATGCGAGGTCCCGATTGAAATCGCCAGCGAATCAACGCCGGTTTGTTTCACGAAATCGATGACTTCTTCCGGCTGGGTATAAGTTGATTTTTCCGCGGAAACTTCATCTTCGATACCGGCGAGGACGCCTAATTCCCCTTCCACGGTAACATCGTATTTATGGGCATATTCCACAACCTTCCTGGTCAGCGCCACGTTTTCTTTGTACGAATGATGCGAGGCATCGATCATCACCGAGGAAAACCCCGACTCTACGCAGGATTGGCATAGCTCAAAAGAATCGCCGTGGTCCAGGTGCAGCGCCATCGGAACTTCCTTCAACCCTTTTTCCCGGGCATAATCCTTCATCATCGCCACCGCCCCCTGTCCGAGATAGCGCAGCAGGGTCTGGTTGGCATATTTACGCGCCCCGCTGGAAACCTGCAGAATTACCGGAGATTGGGTTTCCACGCAGGCGATCACGATTGCCTGGATCTGCTCCATGTTGTTGAAATTGTAAGCCGGCACGGCATACTTTCCCTGCATCGCTTTTTTAAACATATCCCGAGTATTGACAAAGCCCAGCTCCTTGTACGAAACCATCGCGTTTTCCTCCTTTTAATATAGTTGTCGGTTTATCGGTATCATAGACGCAACTAAGATATCAATAGCGGTAATGTTCCGGCTTATACGGTCCATTTTCCGGAATATTCAGATAAGCGGACTGTTCCTTGGTTAGACGGGTCAACCGCGCTCCGATTTTATCCAAATGCAGCCGTGCGACTTCCTCGTCCAGGTATTTGGGCAGGCGGTAGACCTTTTTTTCATAACTGTCCCGGTTCTTCCATAGATCGATTTGAGCCAGCACCTGATTGGAAAACGAATTCGACATGACAAACGAGGGATGCCCGGTAGCGCATCCCAGATTCACCAGGCGGCCTTCCGCCAGCAAATAAATCGCCTTGCCCGAAGGGAAAATATATTTATCCACCTGTGGTTTTATGGTTACCCGGGTAATCCCGGGGTAATTTTCCAGCGCCGCTACCTGTATTTCATTGTCGAAATGCCCGATATTGCAAATTATGGCCTGGTCTTTCATGCGTTCGATATGTTCAATCCGGATGATATCGCGGTTGCCGGTAGCGGTCACGTAAATATCGGCAATCCCGAGAGTATCTTCGATCGTGCTCACCGCATACCCTTCCATCGCCGCCTGCAGGGCGCAGATCGGATCGATTTCCGTGACCATTACCCGGGCGCCCAGTCCGCGCAGCGATTGGCATGATCCTTTGCCGACATCGCCATAACCGCAGACAACGGCGACTTTGCCGGCAATCATTACATCGGTTGCGCGCTTGATTCCGTCGACCAGCGACTCGCGGCACCCGTATAAATTATCGAATTTTGATTTTGTCACTGAATCATTGACATTGATGGCCGGAACAAGCAGCTCGCCTTTTTCCATGAGCTGATATAAGCGATGCACTCCGGTGGTTGTTTCCTCGGAAACCCCTTTCCATTCCCGAACCATCGCGGTCCATTTGCGCGGATTTTCTTTATTTATTTTTTGCAGCATCCGCAATAATGCGGTTTCATCGGCCCCCGCGTTTTTTTTGTTCAACAGTCCGGGATTTTTTTCCGCGGCCGCGCCCAGATGCATGATCAGGGTCGCGTCCCCGCCGTCATCGACAATGAGCTGAGGTCCTTTTCCGCCGGGAAAGGTAAGGGCCTGTTCCGTACACCACCAAAACTCATCCAGGTTCTCTCCCTTCCAGGCAAACACCGGGATCCCGGCTTTGGCAATGGCTGCGGCGGCATGGTCCTGGGTGGAAAAGATATTGCAGCTGGCCCAGCGCAATTCAGCGCCTAATTCGGCCAAAGTCTCGATCAGTACCGCGGTCTGGATGGTCATGTGCAAGGACCCCATGATCCTGACGCCCGAAAGCGGTTTTTCCCGGCTGTATTTCCGGCGTATGGACATTAATCCCGGCATTTCATGTTCGGCAATTTCAATTTCTTTTCTGCCGAAATCCGCCAAGCCGATATCCTTGACTTTATATGAGACGTTTTCCCCGCTCATTATTTCCTCCTTATAACACTGCTTTTTTCAATACCGCGGCCCGATCCGTGCGTTCCCAGGTAAACCCGGCTTCATCCCGGCCGAAATGGCCGTGACAGGCGGTAACCAAATATTTCGGCTTCTGCAAATCAAGTTCCCGGATTATCTCCCTCGGAGTTAACGGAAAATATTTTTTCACCAGTCCGGCGATAACCGACTCCGGGACCTTTCCGGTCCCGTAAGTATCGATGAAAACCGAAACCGGCTCCGCCTTGCCGATACAATAAGCCATCTGGACATAACATTTATCCGCCAGGCCCGCGGCAACGATATTTTTGGCGATATAGCGGCCCATATATGCCGCCGAACGGTCCACTTTGGTCGGATCTTTTCCGGAAAAGGCTCCTCCGCCTACCGGGGCAAATCCGCCATAAGTATCCACAACGATTTTTCTTCCGGTCATTCCGGTATCCGATTGCGGCCCGCCGATGGTGAATTTTCCGGTTTGATTGATATAAAACCGGGTATTCTTATCGATTAATTTTTTTACTACCGGCATAGCGATAGCATCGATGATCTCTTTACGCGCTTTATCGGTGATCATCGTTTTCGACTTATTGAGTATTTCATCGGTATGTTGACAGGCCAGCACAACGGTAGTGATCGTTTGCGGCACACCCTGCTTGTATCGAACCGACACCTGGGCTTTGCCGTCCGGCCCCAGGTACCGCAGGATATTTTTCTCCCGTACTTCCTTCATCCGGCGTACCAGCCGATGGGACAGCATCAACGGCAGCGGCATCAATTCCGCGGTTTCCCGGCAGGCGTATCCGGTCATCATTCCCTGGTCTCCGGCTCCGCCGCGGTCCACTCCCATGGCAATATCCGGCGACTGGCTGTTGATCGCGTTCAAAATCGCGCAGGTATGATGATCGAATCCGTAGCGGGGATCGGTGTATCCGATATCCCGCACTACCCCGCGTACCAGATCATGAATATCGACATAGGACTTGGTGGTGATTTCCCCTCCGACAATGATCAACCCCATGGTTACATAGGTCTCGCAGGCGACCCGGCCCTGGGGGTCGTTTTTCAATACCGCGTCCAGTACGGCATCGGAAACCTGATCGCACAGCTTATCCGGATGCCCGCATGCCACCGATTCGGATGTCAGCACATATGTATCTTCCATAACAAACATACTCCTTTCATTCGTTGAAGGTTACGCTAGCATGATAAAAAGTGATAATATCGCCGATATCGTACCATTCCCCGCGGAATTCATAGCCCCATACCGTGGTTTTTTTCAGCAGCCACTTAATATAGTCCCCGGTGGTATCGTGGCTGTCTTTATGCCCGATATACTCGGCGAATAAGGGCAGGCTGGCCCGCGAAAAATAATAAATACAGGTTGAGATCAGCGTCGACTCGCTTTGCTCCGGCTTTTCCTGAAAATCGGTTATTTTCCCATCGTCATTTAGGGTGGCGACCCCGTAACGGCGGATTAGCATGGGGTCGCGAATATCATAAAGTCCGACACTTACCAGTCTCGGGCGTTTTTGGGCGAATACTATAAACGGCCGGATATCGAAGGTGAACAAATTATCTCCGCCGATCACCATGATATCCTCATCGATCGACAGTTTTTTCAGCGCATAATAAGTATCGCCGATAGATCCCAGCCGGTCCTGCTCCGAGGTCGTTCCGTCGGTAATCACCGTGACCGGGGTATCGCAGTTAACCTGAGCGGCCCATTCCTGAAAATCCGGGAAAAACTTATCATTGGTGATGACGACAATTTCACTGACACCCTTAAGACGGCTGATTCTCGCCAGAGTGTGCGAAAGAATCGGTTTTTCTTTAACCAACAGCAGCGGTTTCGGCCAATGCTTTGTCAATGGATACAGACGGGTAGCGTACCCGGCTGCCAGAATTATGATTTTCATCGTCCCTATTTCTTTTCGTTTTCAACTAAGTCTCGGAGCTGGGCCTGGGCATATTCACGGATTTCCGTTGCGGAAGAAAATTGCATCACTCGGTCGGCGATCTGTTGCGCTTGAACCAAAGTTACCGAACGAATTACTTTTTTTATTTCCGGGACCGCTACCGCGCTGGCACTGAACTCATCCAGCCCCAATCCCAGCAATACTAGTGCGAAAATCGGCTCCGAGGCCATTTCTCCGCACATGCCCACCCATATCCCGGCAGTATGACCGACATCGATGATCGATTTGATCAGCCGTAATACCGCCGGATGCGCCGGTTCGTATAAGTAAGCGATTTTTTCGTTGATCCTATCGACCGCCAGCGCGTATTGAATAAGATCGTTGGTCCCGATGCTGAAAAACGCGACTTCCTTGGCCAGAAAATCGGCGATTAACGCCGCCGACGGCACCTCGATCATTATCCCGACGTCGATATTTTCGTTAAAAGGGATTTTTTTCTTCCGTAACTCCTGTTTTACTTCCTCCAAGATCTCATTGGCCTGACGCAGTTCTCCGAGTCCGGAAATCATCGGATACATGATTTTCAGATTTCCGTAAACGCTGGCTCGTAAAATACCGCGCAGCTGGGTCTTAAATATATCCGGACGAGCCAGACAGAAACGAATAGCGCGTCTGCCCATCAACGGGTTCATTTCATTGGGAATATCCAGGTGAGAGACAAATTTATCTCCGCCGATGTCCATTGTTCGGATGACCACTGCGTCTTTTTTCAAGGACTGGGCCACTTTTCTGTACGCCTGAAAATGTTCCTCCTCGGTAGGCAAATCACTCCGGTTCAAATACATATACTCGGTGCGATAGAGACCGAGGCCCTGGGCCCCGTGTGCGAGCACGGAGGATAACTCCTCCGGGAATTCGATATTCGCGCCGACCACGACATTATGGTTGTCTTTTGTTACCGCGGGCAGGCCTTTTAAACGCAGCAGCCCCTTTTCCAGGTCCAGGAACTTTTTCTTTTCTTTTTGATAACGGACGATTACCGATTTCGCCGGATTAAGGATGATCGTGCCGCTGTTTCCATCGATCACAATAACATCCCCGTTCTTCACCAGGGGCGTAAGTGTTTTCAGCCCGACCACCGCCGGGATTTCCATGGAGCGCGCCAGGATTGCGGTATGCGAGGTTCTCCCCCCCATGTCGGTGGCGAAGCCGACCACTTTATCTTTATGCATAAGCGCGGTGTCCGAAGGAGACAGGTTTGCCGCGACGATAATTACTTTTTCATTGAGCTCCAGCAATCCCTGCTTCTGCTTTCCCAGCAGGTTGCGGATGATCCGTTTGCCGACATCCTGGATGTCCACCAGCCGTTCCCGCAGATATTCGTCATCCATTTTTGAAAAAATATTCAAATATTTTCTTAAGACCACGACAAACGCGTGTTCGACATTGACCCTTTCTTTTTTAATTTTATTGATGACCTCTTCGATCAACATGCGGTCTTCCAAAACCAGCAGATGGGCATTGAAAATTTCGGCGTGTTCTCTGCCCATTTCCACGGAAATCTTTCTTTGGATTTCCAGTATTTCCGTGCGGGTTTTGATCAGGGCCTCTTCAAACCGGGTGATTTCCAGCGGGATTTTATTTTCCGGGACCGTTTGTTTGCTGATGGTGTATTCTTCGCTGTCCCAAAGCAAAACCCGTCCGATAGCGATGCCCGGAGAGGCGGCTATTCCTTCAAATATATTTTTATCGTGCAGTTTCTGATTCTTCATTGTTTAATAATATTTTTTCCAATTCGTTGACCGCCCGTTCCGCGTCCGGTCCTTCCGCGGAAATCACCACTTCCTGCCCCTGTCCGGCGGCAAGCATCAGGATCCCCATGATCGACTTGCCGTTGACCTTCTGACGGCCCTTGCGGACCGTAATTTCACTGTCGAATTTATTGGCGATTTGCACAAAAATAGCCGCCGGCCGCGCGTGGAGACCGGTTTTATTTCTGATAATAACGTTTCGTTGTATATTGTGCGTCGTATTATCCATTTCCGAAAGTTCTTCCCGTTCAGACAAACAAAGACCCCTTATATTTCAGATCCAAAACCAGATTCACGATGCTTTTGGCGATTTTTTCCGAGTTGTGCCGTACATGATCCTGCATGCTGATGACGTTATCGGCGATGACCTTTACTCCGGCGGCTTCAAAACGCTTGATGTCGGAGACGACCGGCACGGCATTTTCCCGCTTATATTTCTCCAAAAATTCATCCGGGACTTTTCCGGTGTTTACGATGCAATAATCGACTATCGTCCGCCCGGTATGATCGTATATCGCTTTAAGATGATCAAACGCCGTGTAATTATCGGTTTCCCCCGATTGCGTCATGACGTTACAGATATATATTTTTATCGCCGAGGAAGCATCGATTGCCTCCGGGATGTTTTTTACGATCAAATTCGGCAAAACGCTGGTATATAAACTGCCCGGCCCTAATACTATCGCTTCGGCGTTGGCAATCGCCTCCAAAGCGTCATCCGTGGGCAGACAATTTTCCGGCAGCAAATGCACTTTCCGGATCGGGCTGACGCTTTTGGATATTTTCGTTTCCCCGTAGGTTTTACTTCCGTCGCTGTGTTCGGCCACCAGGCTTACCCGTTTCAAGGTCGCCGGGATAACCTGGCCGCGGATCGCCAGGACCTTACTGGATTCCTTGATGGCTTTATCGAAATCACCCACCAGCTGGGTCATGACCGTAAGAAACAGGTTACCGAAATTATGCCCGGCCAACTCGGTTCCTTCCTTGAATCGGAATTGAAACAAGTCGGCCATTAACGGTTCGGCATCGGCCAGCGCCACGAGGCAGTTACGAATATCCCCGGGAGGCAGGATATCAAATTGCTGACGCAGCCGTCCGGAACTGCCCCCGTCATCGGCCACCGTGACAATCGCGGTCAGATTCGAAGTGTACGCCTTCAGCCCGTGCAAAAGAACCGAAAGCCCGGTACCGCCGCCGATAACCACGATCTTCGGCCCCCGGCTTAACTGTCTTTTTTTATAAACGATGTCAACGAGCTCTTTTTCTTTTTGCAGCGGCATGAATAAAGTGATAAACGATTTTACCATCCGCTTGCTGCCGGTAAAAATAAGCATGATTCCGATTATTACCCACACCGCTCCGACAGCCGGAAATCCATGCCGCTTGAATTCAGCCACCCCTTCGATAGAGCCGATAACGACGGTGATAATACCGGCAGCGCTCAAGAGGATCCAGCGCTTAATCCGCATTCCTGGGTATAACCATTTAAGAACTCGCATTACGCCAGTTTACTTTTTCCCGTCTTCCTGCTTTATGATTTTTAAAATAGTTTTTTCTTCCTTTGCAGCGCGTAATGTATCACGGAAATATTTGTCTTTAAGCAACCGGGAAATCCGCGCCAGAGCCTTCAGATGCGGGCCGGCCGAATCCTCCGGAGCAACCAACAGGAAAAATATGTATACGGGTTCACCGTCCAGCGAATCGAAATTGACTCCCTTGGGAGATAACCCGAATGCCGCCACCAGTTCCTTGACGTTTTCGGATTTTCCATGGGGAATAGCAACGCCCTGCCCGATCCCCGTAGACCCCAGAGCCTCGCGTTCAAGTAATATCTTGACCAGCTTGTCCGGGTCTTTTATCGCCTGGGCATTTGCCAGCAAATCGATAAGCTCGGCAATGATGCCTTCTTTAGTGGTCGCAGTTAAATTAGCCGTAACTGCTTTTTCATTTAAGAAATCCATAATCTTCATAAGGGAGCCTCCCTCGGGATTATTGCTCTTCGATCAAATCGATTGCTCTTTTCCCGTCCTTTTTACGATGTACCTTGGTCTTATCTTTATGCCGCCGCAAGGCGGTTTCAATTCGCGTGCATACCGCATCGACCGCCTTATACATATCCGTGTCGATACTTTTTTCCGTCAGCTTAAAATGCTTGCCCAAAACCGAAATTTCGGCGCATTGGCGGTATTTTTCCACACTGAGAATGACATGGGCATCAACGAGGTTATCCAGGTATTTCTCAAATACCGCTACCCGTTTCTCAACGTGCTCTTTCAATACCTCGGTCACGTCGAAATGTCGTCCGCTTATTCGTATATCCACAATCCCCTCCTTCATAGCACAATGAAATTATACTAACATTATTTTCTCCGATCGTCAAGCAGCCAATCAGAGAGAAAAACTTTCCCCCAGGTAGACTTTTTTCGCTTCCGGGCTGTTGATCAGCTCCTGCGCCGTACCGGAAACTAAAATCTCTCCCTGGGCCATGATAAAACTTCGGTCGGTAATGCTCAATGTTTCCCGCACATTATGATCGGTAAGCAAAATCCCCAATCCCTTTTTTTTCAGGTCGGCGATGATCTGCTGAACATCGGAAACCGCGATCGGGTCCACCCCGCTAAACGGTTCATCCAGCAGGATAAAGGAAGGATTACTCACCAGACAGCGGGTTATTTCCAGGCGGCGGCGTTCGCCTCCGGAAAGCGTATAGGCCCGGCTTTTAGCCAAGTGCGCCATATGCAGCTCTTCAAGCAGCTGCCCCAGTCTTTTTTTTCTTTCCGCCCGCCGCAAATGCATGGTCTCAAGCACGGCCATAATATTCTCGGCCACCGTCAGCTTGCGAAATATCGACGGTTCCTGCGATAAATAACCGATTCCGCAGCGGGCGCGTTTATACATGGCCATATGGGTGATTTCCCGGTTATCGAAAAAAATCTTTCCGTTATCCGGGGTTACCAATCCCACAATCATATAAAAGGTCATGGTTTTTCCGGCCCCATTGGGCCCCAGCAATCCGACGACCTCCCCCTTGCGGATGGAGATGCTGA